>QKEH01000107.1 GCA_003252385.1 Bacteroidota bacterium
TGATTGGCCGAAGTACAATCGCCTGTGCAGTTTGATTTCGACCCCGTTTCGCCTTTGCTCTGTATGGTTATACGCGAGCCGGCAATACCGTGAGCTTCCAGGTACCGCTGAATGCTCCGGGCGCGTTCCTGGGCAAGTCCTAAATTGTACACCGATTTACCGGTGGCATCCGCATGTCCGATAATTTCTGCTTTCCAGGTTGCATTGGCCTGAAGCAGCAGGGTAAGATCACGCAGAGCAGTATCATTGCCTTCTTCTACCCCGGTTTCGTTGTAGGAAAAGTAGATTTCCATGCGTTTCCGGATGCGGCCAGTCTCTATAGGTGTTAAGGATTCCGTAACCGATTTTTCCACCACTTCTGCAATGGCTTGGGGCAGTTTTTGCTTGATTTCGTCGCGATAGGCAGCAATAAAAGCCCCTTTCACACCACATGCCAGTCGTTCGGTATTGGCTTGGTAGAATGTTTCGTATTCTCCAATGGCATATTTGTACCAGCCCTCTTCGGTATACATAAAAACGGTTTTAGAACCTTGGTATAGGCTTCGCAATTGTTGATCGGTTAATGGTGCGCGGCTGGCGGCAATTTGCAGCCTAAAACGCGTTTTGGATCCTTCGGCAAACACAGGTTCCGGTTTTGGAACTTCCACCCTTTTCTCCTCTTTTTTATCATCCTTGGCAGCAATGGTTTCAATCGGTTCATCCTTTTTAACCGGTTCAACTAAGGGTACGGGTTTCGTTTCGGCCACTACAACCACGGGCTGGGGTGCTGTTTCCGGCTTGGTTTGGGTAAGGAGTATGGGTTCCGGTTCCGGCAAGGGAAGTGATTCCTGGGTGAAATAGGCAGGTTGAGGATAAGTGGGTTTGGCTTTTTTATCCAGGGCTGCCAGTTTAAAACGCCCCATATCAACTTCGTACAGACCAGCAACCGATGCATCGGTCGTGTTGACCTCGAATGCTTCCTGGAGGTAGCCTTCCTTCCAGATAGCTACGTGATAGCTCTCCCCGGGAGCTCCTACCACCGAAAAATGCCCGTTGTCGGCCAGTGCAAACTGCGATGCACTTTCTCCCTGTGAGGTAATGTCGATACCCACATTTTTCAGGTTGTTACCCGTTTTTCGGTCAACCACCTCGCCCCATGCCCGTTGTTGAACAATGGTGAAAAAGTACAGATCGTCCAGGGTGCCAGAACCAGCCCGGTTCGATACCACATAGCCGGTTCCGTGACTTCCCACTGCCAGTCCGTGTTCATCGAAACGGCTGTTTATCGGAAAACCCAGATTATGGGGTAAATCTTCCGGATGCTTCAGGTTGATGTAGAAGATGTCAAAACCTCCCACACCTCCATGTCCGTTTGAACTAAAAAAGAGCATGGAATCGTTCAGAATAAAGGGATCGGCTTCGTCGCCCATGCTGTTGGCAAAACCCTCCAGCAAAACAGGGGTCCCATAGCCATAGGAATTCCTGGACACCCGGTACAAATCTTTCCCGCCAGCACCCTGCACGCTTTCCGAGCATAAAATGAGCATACTGCCTGTGGTATTGGCGGCAATTCCAAAAATGGGGGCATCCCATCCGTTCAGCTTTATTTCATCGGCACGGGACAGCTTGGAGCCTCCCTCCTCAATAAAACAGCGTTGCAACAGGCTCTGCCCTTCTTTTTGCTGTATGGTAAATAACTCGTCGGTACCCGAGGCAATGCTCATGCCGGTATAGTTAGCAGCCGGAATACTCACCTTTTCAACACCTGGCCCGTTGGACTGGGACCGAAACACTTGACGGTTCAGGGGTGCCGATTTTAGGGTTTTCTCGTTGGTGGTGAAGAAGATCCGGTTACCGTACCAACAAGGCAAGCCATCGCTGCCAGAAGTGCTCAGGGCACTTTTTTCCAACTTAACAAAAGCCGAATCGGCAAAGTAACAATCGTAATTTTCAATGGCTTCCACGTAGCGCAGTGCCCGCAAATCGTTTTTTTCGACCAAATTATTATAACTGGTGAAATAGCTTCGTGCCTGATCGTTTTTTCCCTGCTTCATCAGTAAAGTACCGTATTCCAAAAAGAGCAGCGGTTCCACATCCGAAGTGGCGTAAAAAAGTTGTGCATAGCTTTCGTTGGCTGCCGTGTATTGCTCCAGAGCCAGAAAGCAGCGGGCGGTCTGCAACATGGCGGTTCCGTTATCGGGTTGTTCTTTAACAATATTTTGGTAGCGTTTCAATGCTTCCGGGTACTTTCCGGCCGAATACAACGCATCGGCCTTTTGCATATTTTTATCCGTTGTCTGTGCCTGGCATACTACCATAAGCCCCCCCAACAGCAAGCCAATTGCCGCCCTTCGGATTCTTCCCCACTGCCGATTCTTTGTCAGACAATCCAATATAAATGTATTAAACATACTTTGTTACTTAATATTCAACTACTTACAATACCAAGCAGTAGTTTTGGTTTCAGAAACCCAGGCCGGTTTACTTCGTCAGGCTGGTCAGAAGGATTCGAATATTTTCCCGGGTGGAATCATCAAAATCTTCCAGTTGTACCCGCCTGGTTTCGCAAAAATTGATGAATTGCGATGCCAGTATGGTACGAGAAAGCCCTTGCTCCAGCACGTACTCGGAATTGCTCTGGGTAATTCCTTCGCGCTTTTGCAGTACAAATTTCTTAAAATCCAGCGTAGAAAACACATCCTCGGGGTACTCAAATTGTTTGATTTGAATCACCCGCCGCTTCATTTCTTCCTCGTTGGCAAAAAAGAACGATTCGGCAAGCTGCTTGAGGGTTTTATCTGAACGATATTCCCCAAAAAACAGAATGGAGAAATCGACCTTCCAGCCCAACATAATATTGGCCAATACCGGTAGATTGGTTAAACCGGTAGCGGGGATAAAGGCTGGTATCCGATTGCTGCCGGCCAGCTTACAAAAAACATTCAGGTAGTAGTAAGAAAGGGTATCTTCTACCAGTATGTTGTCCTGAGCTTTAATAAAGTCCTGGTTGTTTACTTTTACCCCCATCAGGGCATAAATAGGCGACAGGGTATCGGTAGATGCCGCATACAAGGCATTGGATTCTAACACCAGGGTTTCGCTGGTATCGTCCTCCTCGTGAGCGCGTTGGACTGCAAGAATCCGATACAGGCGATTGGTATCGATCAAATGGGGCGAATGCGTGCAATAGATCAGTTGCATGGAGTCCTTCAGATCCTCAAATACCTTCAGCACGTCTTCCTGAGCACGTGCATGCAGGCTCAAACCGGGTTCATCGATCAGCATCACCCGCGATACCATGCTGGCTTTGGCAGTTGCTTTCAATTCGAGATAGAACGAGAGAAACCAACGCACCCCACGGCTCCTTTGTTTAGGATACAAACGTTCATGTTTGTCTTTAATCCAGAATTCGATATAGGGTTTTCCGCTCTTCTCGGGATGGGTGTAATCGTAGTGCTCCAACTCAAAATTTAAACAGATTTTACTATCCTTGCCCACATTTTGACTCCAGTAGTCCTGGAAATTGATAGTGATTTCGCTATTGAGATTTTCTATTTTTTGCTTAAGGATACGCTGGTTTTTTTCCCGGAAGAAATCGGCATTTAAGCCCGCCACCAATAAGAAATTGCGTGCTGCCTTGTAGCCTTCGGTATGGGAGTTTTCGTTTAGGATATCCTCCAGATCGATCCGGTTGGGCAACAGGCTGCTAAAATCTTCAAAAAACTCGAATACCGGGATATACTCCATGAGCAGCTGGCCCAGATCGTACACCGAATAGTATTTTTTCGCCAGTTCCTGCTGCAGGGTCACCCATTCAACGGCTTCGGAATAGGCCCTTCCATCCAGTACTTGCCAGGCCAGCATTTTCTGAAACGAATCCGCTTCCCGGCATGCAGCCTGGTGTTGTTCCAAGGCTTCCAACTCGCTCTTGGCTACCTGCAGTTTCTGATACCAGGATTTCTGTTCCTTCGGGTTTGATGCCATTTGCCATAAATGATCCAACTCCTTGATCAACTGATTATGAGCCTGCAATACCTTCACCGATTCTTCAAGTTCCTGACGGGCTTCATTACTGGCCTTGCAAACCGAAATCCGGCCCGATAGTTCTTCGGTGCGTTGTTTGCTTTTATCAAAACGATCTACCTGAATGGTAAAATCCGCTTCTGCCTTGGTGTACTCCTGTTCCCAGTTTTGCACTGCCTTTTCAGCCAATATGCGTTCGTCGGGTTTCTTGGACCGTTTCAGGGTGCGCCTGGCCTGCAAAAGCTCTTTCCCAGCCAGGTTCAACTGTTGTTGCGCCATACGGCGTAACTCTTCGGCCTGTTCCATTTCGCGGAAGAGTTGCTCGGCCAACACGAACAGCTGATTGATTTCATTCTGCGTCTTTTCTTCAATTGCCGCGCGTTCCACCTGTTTCCTCTCGAAAAAGGTAAGCACCTCTTCGTTGGCCAGGTAGAGCCGGCTGCTCCTGTCGCTGTTCCAGGCCCGGGTGAGTATGCCGTGTGTACTGCCACTCAGTATCGTTTTAAGCTCTTCATCCAGGCATTGGGAGTCAAAAAAATCAATCAGGGTCTTTCGCTGAAGCTCAAACCGGCAGCTCACTGCGGGCAGCGACAAATCGCTGCGTAGCACGTCTTCGGTGATGCTGCCTTCATAGAAACTATACAAAGCCCCCAGTACCGAGGTTTTGCCCGATTCATTCTGGCCGATCAGTGCAGTGATATTATCGTGTGACAGATTGCGCCACCCCGTATGTATAATGGAGCGGTAATTCTGGATATCGAAAGCTGTAAGTTTCATGTAAAACGTTGGTTTATTGAATGATAACAGTCATCGACCGATACCAGTCCAGTGTAGCATAGTAACGCGTAAATTACAAAAAATAGTACCCGATTGGGAACTATTTGCCGCGGAATTGTTCACAAACCACCGTGAATAAACTGACTGCCTAATAACTAACTCTGCTACGGAACGCTAACTGCCATAGCGGAACCCAAAAATGGTAATGTCATCAAGTTGAGCCTGGGTACCCCGCCACTCGAGATGTTCACGGCGCAGTTCGGCTTTTTGCTTGGCCATCGTTTCAGGACTCAACCGGGCCAATAATTCGCGATAGGGCTTGTATTTAAACTTTTTACCATCGGGTCCGCCAAACTGATCGGCAAATCCGTCGGTAAAAAGGTACACCTGATCACCCGGATGCAGTTGTACCTGGTGGTTGATAAACGATTTTTCCTGTTCGGCAGCCACGCCAATGGGCATTTTATCGGCAGGCAGTTCAATAAATTCGCCCTGGTTTTTAATCAGATACAGCGGATTAAATGCACCGGCATATTGCAGGGTATGCGCTTCGGTATCAATCACACACAAGCTCAGGTCAATACCATCCTTTTGTTCGCTCAGCGAGCCGGTTTGATGTAAGGCTTTCATAACGTGCTCGCGCAAGGCATTGAGTATTTCAGAGGCTTTTAACTGAGCCGATCGATCCACGATCTGGTTTAAAAAAGTAATTCCCAGTATACTAAGGAAAGCGCCCGGAACACCATGTCCAGTGCAGTCGGCAACTACCAGGCATATGTTCTGTTGTTTGCGGCTAACCCAATAAAAATCGCCACTTACGATGTCGCGTGGCATATAGAGTAAAAAATGCTCCGGGAAATACCGGCGGAGTACCTGATCGTTCGGTAAAAGTGCTTTTTGAATATAACTGGCATATTGCAGGCTCTGGGTTAACTCTTGCTTCTGCTTCTCAAAAATATCTCTGAAATCGGGGCTCATTGCCGAATAATTATAGGCCATCTTGTGGGCTTCGTTATGGGTGAAATACTGTTTTTATAACCTAAACTATTGGTTTTTAGTACGTAATCGTTTATATTTATACATCCGAAATGAAGTTAGATATGAATGTACTGCTACTAATCTTTTCCGGTTATTGTTTATCATTTATTCTCATGCTACTCATTACCTTTTTAGCAGAGGAGCGATATGAAGGCGAATGCATTTAGCATTTACCGGTAATTTTTCCCATACTTCCATCTACCCTCGCTCCGATTTCCGTCTGTTTTCCATGATAAACCAATTGCTCACGCACAAGCTGGATACAATTCCCTTTTGGCGTATTTTCCGGCAAGCGACTTTTGTGTTGTATCAGAACGCCATAGTATCGCTCAGGTTGAGTAAAACAATATCTTTATTGTTCATTACCAGCAGGAACCTGGAATCTGCACAGTAGCACGATTCCAACCGCAATGCGGGAGAAACCTGTTTTACTTTTGCAATGGTGCCGTTGGCCTGAAATACTTTAATTTTCCCTTCTTCATCCTTCTGTTCCAGCACCACAAACTGACCCTGGGGTGTGGCTGCCACCGAAGCTATCACCTGGCTGGAATCCGATTTGGGATAGTTCTGAAACCAATTCTTGGCTCCATTGGCCGAATAGCTGCCATACACCATGTTTTGGTCATTGAATCCGGCAACCAGAAAATTGCCGCCTGCACTGATTCCATGGGTAATGGTATACTGTGCATCGAGAAGCACATCCCAACGCAAGTAGCGCTTGTTTTCGAGCCCCACCAGCCAGTTACTGCCTCCCAGAAGCATGTTGCCCTCCGGGATAAAGCAGATCGAATGGATTTCGCCCAATCCGGTATAGTGCTTCTCTCCTATTTTTTTAGCATCGCTGCTAAAAGTGGTAAACGCATAGCGCATACCAAGGGAATCCTCAGCAATACCTCCTCCTATGTAGATACGGTCGTCGGCATCCAGTGCACTGGATGCAATGTCTATGGCACCCAGATTCTTGTTCCAGAGTTTGGTTCCGTCAGCTGCCAGTTTGAACATCCATCCTTTTTTTGAGGCGCTGTCGGCTGAAAGCCAGGTATATCCCACCACAATAATTCCGCCCTGATGATCGATGAGCACATTTGTTACCTGATCTTCAAAGGCTTGTCCAATAGTTTTGTTCCACAACATATTGCCCTGTGGGTCCAGTTTTATCACCCAGGCATCGGCCGAAGCCGAATCGTTATCGCGACTGGTACAGGCAATTACCATGCCGCCATCGGAGGTACTTTTTACAATACCTCCTTCTTCAATTCGGCCATTGTTATCGAAGGCCCGCGCCCATTGAATGGCTGGTGACTGCAACCCAAATTCAGTAACATAGGCGTTGCCCAGTTCGGTGGCTTTAAGGTTGAAGATATCCACAAAGTACTGGCCATCGGGGTATTGTTTGATAAAATCGTTGAAGGCCTGCATGGATTTAATGCGTTTGGCCTGTTCGTAAAGCAATTCTTTAACGCGTACCCGGGCATCCGATACTTCGAGGGCATCGGGATAGGTGGCAATAAAATGTTCAAATGCCGGCAAGGTACCCTTGCTTTGTGCTTGTTTAAAAGCGGCTTCGTTGCGCAGCTTAATGGCAGATTGCAGGTAATCCGACTCCGGGAATTGGGCTATGTAGGCAGCGTATGCCTCTATCGTGTTGGCAGTTTTGGCCTCCTCAAACGCCAGGTGGTAGCGCTGTTTTTTCGCTTTAGGAACCTGGGCCGCCTCAGGAAATTTCTGAATAAACTCATCAAAAGCCGCCAGGGTATTCAGTTTTTCGTACTTCCGGTACTCAAACTGGTTGCGTATGTGTATCACATTATCGTAGTGCCTGAAATCGGGGTAACGCTTCAATAAATCGTAACAGGCATCCAGATTATTTTCTTCGCGAATGTATTTTATCAGACGCGCTTCAATGGCTTCCAGCGCAATTTCCATTTTCTTTTTAACCGGACGACTGGTTTTACGCACCTCGGTATTCAGGAAGTATTCGCTTAGTACATCAATATCTTCCTGGGACAGTTCCCCCAACCGACCCTGAATGCGTTCCACATACTCCCAGGCGGACATGATGTCGAAAACCGGTGATTGATCGTCTGCCAACACCAATGCCATGCCAAAATTGGCTCCCACATTGCGGGGATCGTCGGAAAGGTTCTTCTGAAACGCTTCTTTGGCTTTGTCGTACTCCGATTTTTCCAGGCTTTTAAATCCTTTTTTGATGTCTTGGGCAACCAGGCAGCTGCTCAAAGCAATCAGAAGTATGGTTAGTAGATATTTCACTTGGATTCTTTTTAGTTAAACACCTCTTTTTGAATTAAATAGATAAATTACACTATGTAATATTTTATATTTTTCCGATAATTATGCCGGTGCAGAAGTGCTGCTTGTACACTCGTTGCATCGCTGGCACGGTATCGGGTTATTTTTTCAGCAGGGTAAATTCCACCCTACGGTTCACAGCCTTGCCGGAATCGGTAGCATTGGTATCGATAGGCCGGCTTTCGCCATAGCCTTTGGCCTGCAAACGGGCTGCCGGAATCCCTTTCGATGACAGGTAGGCAACCACAGACTGTGCTCTTCCCTCCGAAAGTTTTTGATTGTAGGTATCGGAGCCATCGCTGTCGGTGTGCCCGCTGATTTCTATCAAGCTGATGTTGTTGCCCAGGATGAATTGGGCCACTTTATCGAGTTCGGGGAACGATTGGGGCAACAGCGCGGTTTTGTTATACTCAAAAAAGATGTTCTCAAGCACGATAGATTGCCCTTCCTCAATGGTCTGCAAGCCTTCCTCGAAGGTATCAAAAAGAATTTCAGGCTCTTTGAAACTTACCTGCCCCTGCGACTGGCAGTTGTATGCATCCAGGGCTTTGTAGCTGTAGGTTCCGGCAGGAAGGTTTTTCAATTCGTTGCCTTTCATTCCGTTGGTCCATTCCACGCGGTATGGCGGTGTGCCGCCTACCATCCCGATTTTGATGTGTCCATCGTTCATTACACGCGGCACGTTACCAGTTATGGGATTGTACCCGCCGGTATAGCTCGAATCGATAATCTGTGCCTCAAAATCGTGCTGCACACAGGGACAATCGGTACAGTTTTCCAACGGCCGTATTTCAAAGTCATCGAAATAGTAGTAGGCGTATTGTTTGTTCATCAGGTTCTTCATGCCCTTATCGGTAGCTACGTAGTTGGTGTTGTCGTACGATTTAAAATTACCTACAATGAAGAACTGCTCGTTGCCGCTGGCGGTATATACGGTGCATACATCATCCCAATCGTCAATATTATCGAGAAACAGTCCCTCCTGATTGTTGATCTGGGGCTTGTAGGGCAGGTTGACCATCAGATCGTTCCGTATTTCGGTTTCGCTAAAAAACAGGCTTAACTGGTCGACCACAAATTTGGAGTACGAAGCCAGCTTGTAGGAAAAGCGTACACAGTATTTTTGTCCGGCTACCATGGGTACGGTAAGGCTGCCCTGAATGTATTCGCGGTAACCATCGTCGGTGCCGCTTAAAATAGCTCCTGCATAGGCATTGCCTTCTTTGGGCATACTCTCTCCGGCAAAATTCTTGGGAACCCCTACACCTTCGGTACGGGCCGGAGCACAGGTATTGAAATAATCTGGGGTAGCGTAGGTCGGATAGGTCCAGTCGGTAATAAACTTGTGGCTCTTATCCTGCGGGGTAAATGTTTGTGGACAAATTTCGTACGTTTCAAACCCGGGATTTTTCACCAGGTTTTTGGATTGAGCCAGTCCGCTTGTGGAAATTACACCCGCCAGCATACCATAAAGCACACCATGGTAGAATGGTTTAGTCAGTTTCATGTGTCAATAGTTTAATTACCATGCTCTTACCTTAGCTCCACAACCGTAATTGGGCAATGTAACTGACGCCGGCAATTGGGGAAGCATCCGTGGAAAGATACTAAGTTGGTTGAAATTCTAAAATAAGGCTTTTCTGTTACGTGATCAATTTTTTCAGGAAATAATAACTTCAATCCCTGAAAATAAGGATAGCAAGCACTGCTGAAGTTCGGGATCAGTTCACCCTGCTCCTAATTTCACTACCGTCTCGTATTTTGTAAACATTTCACCAATTTCGAGAATTTGTCGTTTTCACGGTCTATATATTGAGGGGGGGTACCCGAATGATACGTTTGGCAGCTGCAGCTATGCAGTAAACAAAGCCCTGTATCCAAAATGGTGAAAGCCACCCAAAGGAACTGTATCGCTCTGTGGTGGCTTTCTGCCTGTTTTTTTTGCTGAAATTATAGTAAGCCCCGGCTCATTAACAGCGGTTCAATGGCCGGCTTATGCCCCCGAAACCGAATGTACAACTCCATGGGATCCGCGGTACCTCCTTTTTCCAGAATGTTTTTCCGGAACAAGGTTGCCGTCCCGGGATCAAAAAGTCCCTTTTCGAGGAAGGCAT
>QKEH01000061.1 GCA_003252385.1 Bacteroidota bacterium
GCAGGCCTTCTGGAAGCAACTTTTTTTAATGGCCAAAAACCGGGGGATTGATACCTATGTCGTCAACTGGAACATTTTTGTACCGGAGGAATTTGCCAAAAAATATGAAACGGCTAGCTATGCCAACAGCAATGGATTTTGGGGGGAGGGAGAGACCAACCCAGTACTGGAGGAATAAACCCGGGAGATGGTAACCCGCACCTTTAACGAATACGAGAATCTCACCGGCATAGATTTTACCTTGGGCGAACGTATGGGGGGCATGACTTCGGAAGAGCGACGCGACTGGGCCGACCGGACCCTTATTGCCGGTTTGAAGGCGGCAAATCGCAAGGCCCGTTTACTGTACAGGGCTCCGCTGTCTGCAGACAAAACCAGTCATCGGACCACCAGTGTGAGTACCGAGAAAATTGCCCGCGAAGCCATTGAAACCATGGGGCTGGACGACCCGGTGTGGATTGAATTTAATTCAATTGGTCGCATGCCCATTCATCGCCCAAACTTTCCATAGTGCATGGAGGAATGCTGACCGACACGTATTGGGAGCCGGAATCGGACAAGTACAAGGGTGTATGGACCATGCGAAACGAAGATTTCTTTGTGATGCGCTGGGCACAACCCGATTTCATTCACCAGTTTATACACTACAACTGCCAGAAGTATGTAGGAGGCTGTATCCTGGGATCCGAAACCTACATACCGGCCTGCGATTATATCACTAAGGAGGAACACAGAACCTGGGATTATGCATTTCAACGCCAAGAGCTCTTCTACAAGGTTTGGGGTAATTTACTTTACAACAGTAACACGCCGGATAGCTACTTTGCCCGGGCTTTGGCCGATAAATTTAACCTGACCGACGGAACCCAACTTCTCGATGCCTGGAAGTTGGCATCGATGAATGCCAATCGCTTTGCTTCCTTCTTTAGAGGCACCTGGGATGCCACCATATATACCGAAGGCTTTACCACCGATGGTGGAAAATTTATCAATTTGAATAACTTCATGGTGCAACCCGTTTTGGATTCGTCCTACATAAATGTTAGCGATTTTGTGGCAGGTAATTATAACGCAGATACCCAAACCACACTGCTCCAGTTGGCCGAAATTACCGAAAAAGAGAGTCGGAAAACCCTCGGACTCATCCGATAGATCCGAAAGGAGGGTACCACACAAGAACTGGAAATTGAACTTATCGATCTGGAATTTTGGGCCAATTATGTTTTCTATTTTGCCAATAAAATCAGCGCCGGGGTAGCTCTTGAACAATTTCGAAAAGGAACGAACTCCGACAGACAGACCCATGCGGTAAATCTGCTTGAGCAATCGGCATTACAATGGAAAACCATGGTTGAGCTGGCCGAAAAATACAATGTCAGTACCATACCGTACCAGTTCGACCCGGAATTCTCATGGCGAAAACACATTGTAGATGTTGAATACGACCTGGAAATAGCCCGGAATATCCCGGAGGAGCATGCGCAGATCGACATGAAGTAATACCACCCTGCAAGATGAAAGGAACGTGTTTTTGGGAGAAAAGGTTAATTTTATCAAAACAAATGATTCCATCTTATGAAACAAATTGTATTCTCAGTCCTGTTTTTTCTGCTGTTTTCCATACTTAGAGCACAATCAGATACAAGTATGGTTCTCATCCCCGGAGGCGTGTTTATTATGGGAAAGGATATGGCTAATGGATTGGGTTTTAGTCCGGCACATCTGGTAAAGATTGATTCTTTTTTCATGGATAAGCACGAGTTGAGCAATCGGCAATACTTCGAGTTTTGTCAAGCCACCGGGCATAAACTACCAGAGTTTTGGAATACAGAACTATTCCGTAGCGGCACAAATTTTCTGAATTACCCCGTTGTAGGTATTAATAGTAGTGATGCCATGGAATATGCCCGATGGGCAGGTAAACGATTGCCAACTGAGGCCGAGTGGGAATATGCTGCCCGTGGAGGCCTGGAGGATATGAATTTTCCAAATGGAAACGAATGGATCAGAGCTCGTGCCTTGCAGGATAGTACAGGTTGGAAGAACCTGATTGATCCGGTAGGGAGCTATGAACCAAACGCTTTCGGATTGTATAATATGTCCGGAAATGTTTGGGAGTGGGTTTCCGACCGGTATTCCGAAACCTACTATAGTGAGCGGGTCTACGATAATCCGAAGGGCCCTGAGCAAGGATCCAATCGGGTAATACGTGGTGGTAGCTGGCATTCTGGCGAAATGTGCCACAAAGTCTTCTACCGAAAAGGGCTATGTGCGAACTGGTGCGATTATGCGGTAGGCTTTCGGTGCATCAAAGAGTTGTAGTAACATAGTGAAAAAGATAAAAGCCGGCACTCTCAGACTCCGTACTGAGTGGTACTTTTAACCCCTTAGTCCGCATGCAAGTCCGAATCTGAACAGCAGGTGTCTTCCCCTATTCAAAACTCCATTTGCCCATTCCGCTGTCAATTGCGATATTTGACGCATGGCGGTTACGATGAACACCGATATTACGTACCTGAAAGGGGTGGGCCCGAAGCGAGCAGAGCTTTTGAATAAGGAGCTGAATATATTTATGGTGAAGGATTTGCTTCAACACTATCCCTTCCGGTATATCGACCGCAGCCAGATCTATTCCATTGCGCAAATCAACAGTTCGCAAACCCATGTTCAGCTGCGTGGGCGA
>QKEH01000081.1 GCA_003252385.1 Bacteroidota bacterium
TTGGATACTTTCTCGCTCTTGCAGTGCCTCAAGAACTACTTTTGTTTTAAATCCTGAACTGTAGGTTTTTCTTTTTTTCATAGCAACAAGTTTATTAAAAATTCAAATGATACTTGTTGTCTAGTTTCAGGGGCTAATTATAAAGTATGTTCCCAATTATACCTTCAATCAGCTATACATGGCGTTGGTAAAACTGAAATGAATTCGAACACCAACACATAATATATGTAAGCCGGGCAGTTTAGCCGTTCCTTAAAGGCGCTGTGAAGACGCACCCCTTTATTCCGATGGCATTTTGCCCGCATATGTTAATAATGATTTACGAATTTGTGTTTACAGTATTCCCCTATTTGCCGAAAGTAACCTGACAAGGCTTTTCTTGAAAATCAAAACAAATAAAATTCAAACTTCCTAACAAACAACAGCTATATTAAGACCCTGCTGCTAATTGATAATTATCCCATTTGAATTGGCCACATAAATATCCTTACCATTAAGGCTGTTGTTTTGAATAGTTACTGTATTTCCTTTCTCGCTCTCGGTTGCGTTATTCACTTCGTTTACAAATACAGGGTAAAACTGTACATCTATATTATTGTTCTGAACCACAACCGCATCCATTGCACCATTGCTTAAAACAATACCATACGAGAGTTCTTTATGATTGGCAATGGTATTGTTATAAATTTCGGAATTGCGCAAAAGGGCAACGCTTTTAATTCCGGTTACACAATCGAGAATATTGTTTCCAAACACTCTTGTATCGGTATTCCAAAACATTATTCCAGTACTGTGATTATTTATGACGTTATAGGCTATTTCGTTATTATAAATGGCAGCATTTTCCGAATCCATTCCCCCAAATATGGCAGTCATCTTACGATCTGCTGAGGTTATCGTATTTTTCAAAATTCTTATACCCGATCCAACGGTATATCCTATCGAATGTTCAGTGCTATTGTTTTCGATGGTCACATCCTCACCTATGGCAACAATGAATGCTCCGTTTGCCCCACCCTTTTCAATATTGTTCTTTAAAATAATATCGCGGGCTCTCTGATAATAAATAAGATTCCCCAGCGAATCTTTTTCCCTGTATGCTTCAATATCAATTCCATAACGTGGCGCAGTTCCTGTAGAATGGGGTGTGTTTATTCCGGCATTTAAAAACTCGTTGCTATCCACCACAATGTCATAACCATCGGTAATTGAAAGGTTATTCCGCCGATTACTATCGAAAATACAATTTACAATATTTATTGTATGAGAAGGCTTGTAGGGGTTGAATGCCGGATTATAGGCAAAACCAAGACTGCTAATTTCTATTCCATCGCCAATCGCATTGGCCAATTTCACATTATCGATCGTTATATTAACTCCCGATTTAATCTCAATACAATGACCATACTCATGCGTTGTTGAGTACACACCATTATCCATTACTACCGGAGTATAGTCATGCTCGTTACGGTCGCCAAACAAGTTGCCGTTTCTGATAGTAACGTTTGATACTTCTCGTATTTTAAACAGCATGTATAAAGCGTGATTATTGGGCTGTACTCTAAGTATCGTATTTTCCGACATTTCCATTGTAAAGTCAGAGGGTATTCCTATGGCCGCATCGGCGTAATATTCATTGGTAATAGTAAAAAACGCATCCAGGACATCGATTTTAAAAGTTGTTGCCTTAAGATATTTTGCCTGATCTATTGCCTTTTGCAAATGGTTTTTGTTGACCAATGCTATATTATCCGTTACTTTTCCTTCTGTAATCCCCCATTTGGACGCTGAAAATGTAAACGTGGGTTCTTTCAAGGAAACCGTTCCCCCAATATTCAGATCCGGATTTAAAATATCATCATCAATAATCCCATTTTCAAATATTAATGTTCCGTTGATGATTATTCCACCGATCGCATTTATAAAAACACCACCGGGCAACGTAATGGTTTGACCATTCAAGTCGTGAACAAACGCAATATTTAAAGTGTCGCTTTCGGGGGTCGTGTTAAAATCAAAATCAGCAGGTGTAGGCTCAACCATCAACGTGTCCTGGGGCTTGTTTTCATTGTTTGGTTCAATGTTTTCTTTACGACAAGCAATACATACTATAAAAATTGCTGCTACAAATAGAATTCGTAGGGTCATAACATCTAAATTTGAATTAAAATAACTTTAAACTGTAATATCAGGGAATCAATAACGTCCAAAACGTTTAAAAAAGAGAGAAGGAATTTAAGTATCTCAAATTAACTTTGAGTTGCACAACAAAAAGTACCTTCTCACATGACAAATTTAAATTTATTCTCACAGATTATTTCCAAGTTAGATCGGTCATCGTTCAAAAAACTTACTCAAGAAATGATACCGATAAACATCAGAAGGGATATACCAGTTGGACACATGTTATTTCGATGTTGTTTTGCCAGTTTGCCAAAAGCCAATCGGTTCGTGACATCAGTAATGGTTTGCGTTCAGACACAGGTAATTTAAACCATCCGGGTATTCAAAAAGCACCATTAAAATCAACAGTTAGTTTCCAAAACAAGAACAGAGACTGGACATTATTCCTGGAATACCATTATAAACTATTATCCCATTTGGGGCGGCAGGCCGGTTTTAAGCAGGTAAAGTTCAAGATCAAATCGAGGATATTTCGTCCGGATTCATCCACGATAAGCCTCTGTTTATGTTTATTCGACTGGGCCAGGTACAAAACAACCGATACTATAAGGTGCTTACAACCTTCCTTTGCTAAAAGGATGTGTTATTGTCGCCGACCGGTTCTATAACAATTTTAGGTGCTGAATGTATGGGGCAGCAGTGGTGTGTTTTTCGTGGTCCGGCACAAAGAAAACATCAGGTATCGCACCATTAAAGAGCATGTCTTGCCTGATAAGGTACATGAACGAAACGAGGCTGCCAGAAATTGACAGCCTCGCTTTGTTATACCTTACCATGTTTTAGCTACCTGCAAAACAGCAGCTCCCGGTATTTGGGCAGCGGCCACAGTTCGTTGTCAGCAATCTCTTCGAGCTTATCGATATGGTAGCGTATCTCTTCAATGAATGGCACAATCTTCTCGCCGTAACCGAACGCCTTTGTGCGAATGTCATTCTCCTGATTCAATACTTTCCGGGTTTCAACCATTTCGTGTACCTGTGCCTTTATGGTGGTAACATGTACCGAAATCCGTTTAATGAGATCCAGACGGGCCGAAGCCATAGTTTTGAACTCAGCTTCCGAAAAGAGTTCTTTAATTCCCTGAACGTTCCCGATCAACTCGGTTTGGTATTTAATGGCCATGGGTACAATTTGCCCAATGGCAATATCGGCAATCACACGCGACTCAATTTGTATCTTCTTGGCGTAATTATCCCAACGCACCTCGGTACGAGCTTCCAACTCCTTCTCGTTAAATACCTTCATGGCTTTAAAGAGGCGTTTCGACTTGGCAGCCAGATACCCGTCAAGGGCTTCCACCACGTTCGACACGTTAGTCAATCCACGCTTTTTGGCCTCTTTGTGCCAGGCATCGCTATAGCTATTGCCATCAAAGCGGACATTTTTTGAGTCGATAATGTATTCGCGTATGATTTGAAAAATGGCTTCGTCTTTTTTTACACCCTGGTCAATCAGCGTATCCACATCCTTTTTAAACTGAATCAACTGCTGAGCCACAGCAGTATTCAACACAATCATGGGAGCTGCACAATTGGCGGTAGCACCTACGGCACGAAACTCAAAACGGTTTCCGGTAAAAGCAAAGGGCGAGGTACGGTTGCGGTCGGTATTATCGAGCAGGATACCGGGAATTTTGCCCACATCCAGTTTCAATTCCGTTTTTTCGTCGGGGGTCATCTTTTTGGAAGTAACCCGCACTTCGAGCTCATCGAGCATTTCGGATATTTTACTGCCCACAAAAACCGACATAATCAGCGGAGGAGCCTCATTGCCCCCTAAACGCAAAGCATTCCCTGCCGAAACAATGCTGGCCCGCAACAAATCCTGGTGCGTGTAGACCGCCTTGAGTGTACATACCAGGAAGCTTAAAAACTGCATATTGGTTTTGGGTTTATTCCCCGGCGAGAGCAGGTTTACCCCGGTATTGGTCATTAACGACCAATTGTTGTGTTTTCCGGAACCATTGATTCCTTTAAAGGGTTTTTCATGAAACAAAACCACAAAATGATGCCGGCGGGCAATTTTCTTCATAATGTCCATTAAAAGCACATTATGGTCGATGGCCAGGTTACATTCTTCGAAAAGGGGAGCCACCTCGTATTGATTGGGTGCCACTTCGTTATGGCGGGTATGGATGGGTATGCCCAGCTTGAGAGCCTCGTACTCAAATTCCCGCATAAAGGATTGTACCCGTTCCGGTATGGATGAAAAGTAGTGGTCGTCGAGTTGCTGATCCTTTTCCGAAGCATGCCCAACCAGGGTACGTTCGGTCATTACCAAATCGGGGCGGGCAAAATAGAGGGCTTCGTCTACCAGGAAATATTCCTGCTCCAAACCCACGGTAGAAAATACTTTGGTTACGTTTTTATCGAAATACTCGCACACGGCAGTGGCCGACTTGTCGATCTGATACAAAGCCTTTAAAAGGGGCGTTTTATGATCCAGGGCTTCGCCGGTATAGGATACAAATATAGTGGGGATGCTGAGGGTATTCCCCACAATAAAGGCCGGTGATGAGGGATCCCAGGCGGTGTAGCCCCGGGCTTCGAAGGTATTCCGGATCCCTCCGCTGGGAAAACTGCTGGCATCGGGTTCCTGTTGTGCCAGGTGTTCGCCGGAAAATTTTTCGAAAACCATGCCATTTTCATTGAAATCGATAAAAGCATCGTGCTTCTCGGCCGTACCATCGGTCAAGGGATGAAACCAGTGCGAAAAATGGGTGGCACCTTGTTCCAGCGCCCACACCTTCATCCCCACGGCTACCTTATCGGCCAGGCGCCGATCTACTTTCAACCCTTTATCAATGCATTCCATTACTCCTTCAAAAGCCTCCTCCGAAAGGTATTTCTGCATTTTTTCCTTACTAAAAACATTGACCCCGAAAAATTCCGATGCCTTCTGCCTGGGCAAATTGGGTTGAATAAGTTCGCGGTTGTTTGCATCGTGCACTGCCTGAAACCTGATGACGGCCATACGTTCTATTGTTTAATGTGTTGTTATTGCTGCAACAAAGATAATTTTTTAGCCATTGCTACTTAGAAATTGTAAGCAACTTTAACGTTTATTGCTACCCTCATAACATTTGGAGGTGAACAAAGTGGTTATAAACTTACTGTTTCAAAGTATAATAATGATAAAACCACGCTACGGTTTCGATACCCTTGTAGAAATTTTCGAGCGGAAAGTTCTCGTTGGGGGCGTGGATGGCATCCGACTCCAGCCCAAAACCCAAAAGCACTGCTTTTTGTCCGAGTACCTCTTCAAAGTCGGCGATTACGGGAATGCTTCCCCCGCTGTGATAGGGCAATGGAGACACACCCAATACCTGTTCCATAGCACGCACTGCTGCCTGCACGCCCTTGCCCTGCCAGGGTACTACATAGGCATTGCCGCCATGAAGGGCTTTGAGTTCCCAAGCTACACCAGGCGCAGCTATCTGGTGCAAATACGAGCGCAAAAGTTCCTCCACCTGCACGGGTTCCTGTCCGGGCACCAGGCGCAGGGATAGTTTTGCCATTGCCCTGGCCGGCAATATGGTTTTGGCGCCTTCGCCCGTGTAACCGCCCCAAATTCCATTTACATCGAGCGACGGACGAATACCGAGTTGTTCCACCACCGAGTAGCCCGGCTCCCCGGCCAGTGCTGGAACGCCTATCCCTTTGGCAAAAGCAGCCTCATCGAAAGGCAGTTGCCTGAGCTGCTGCAGTTCATCCAAATCCGGTTCCTGAATACATTCATAAAAACCGGGGATCCGAATGCGTCCCTCCCGATCCTTAAGTTGCGAAAGGATATGTGCCAGTTCGTTCACCGGATTGGCTACCGCGCCTCCATAAAGTCCGGAATGCAAATCGCGCTGCGGCCCCCAAACGTGTAACTCAAAATAGGCCAAGCCGCGCAAACCGGTGGTAAGCGTCGGTTGTTTCAGGGAGTACAAGGCGGTATCCGATACCAGGATCAGGTCGGCCAGGAGCAGCTCCTGATGCTGTTTACAAAAAGCCTTCAGCGATGGGGATCCCATCTCTTCTTCGCCCTCAATCAGAAACTTTATATTACAGGGAAGGCACTTTTCGGCCACCATATATTCCAAGGCTTTCAGGTGCATAAACAGCTGCCCTTTATCATCGTCGGCACCCCGGGCGAAAATTTTATGTTCCCGCACCTCGGGCTCGAAGGGGGGCGATTTCCATTCATCAAGGGGTTCCGGAGGTTGCACATCGTAATGACCGTAAACCAGTACGGTGGGCCGGTCATCGCCAACCTGCTTTTGCCCAAACACCACAGGCCAGCCCTCGGTTTCCATCACAGTGGCACTATCGGCCCCTGCCAGAATCAACTGGCCTTTAAAAAAGTCTGCGGCTTGGTACATGGCTGCGGCACCCTTGCTATTGGAGCTTACCGAGGGGATCCGGAGTCCCTGAAACAGTTCTTCCAGAAACCGTTCTTTATGTTGGGCTACATAGCCCGATACAGAGTGCATAACGGAAATTTTACGCCGAAATTACAAAACCTGACGCTATCCACCATGAATTTGTATGTCCTGCAATGGATAAGCCGACACCCGGCCTCCATTCAAGCCATTTAGGCTCTATAGACGACCGGGTGTACTGTCCCATTGTTGAAAAATAGGAGATTGCGCCTAACACTTGCGCTTAACGAAACTATTTCACCGGTTTTTTCGCTACGTTAAATCCGAAGGACAAGCCTACCACAGTACCTTCCTTCCGTGGCGACACATACAGATTGACCGGCACATTCAGATAACCCGAGTGGAAGGTTTTTCCCAGCGCTATAATCAAGCCGGTAGAGAGTTCGATATGGCCTCTGCTGTCCAGTTCGTTCTGGATCGGATAATCTTCATTTTCGGGCATATCACTGGCAAGGTGCCACTTTCCCTGGTTATCGTAATAACCTTTGGCACGTTGAGTAATACGGAACGTTGGCCCTATGCCAAGCTCCCAGCCACTTGAATTAAACCGGAAGCCGTTTAAAAAAGAGAGGGATGGCACCACCGTACCCGATTCAAGGCCGTTGATTGCCCCAACAAATTCCACAAGAGCCTGAAACTCGCCGGAACTTAAATACTGCACCTCGTACTGGTAGCCAAACATGGAGGTTACCGGATAGGCATTGTATCCTCCTTCATCCTTCGGCGCCTGTAAACGAGCGGCTGCAGGACCAAAGGTACTGGTGGCTCCCATACGTGGCCCATTGAGTTTAACCTTGGTCTTGGGGCTGGTAATAGGCCGTTCGTAGTTTACCAGCAAATCCACCATGTTATCATCCGTTTCCAAATCCAGCAATTTCTGTATGGATATCTGCACCATGTACTGGATTTCATCCTGTTGATCGAGATATTCCACTACACTGGTTTTTTCAATACTCTCTGTTTTAACATCGATAAGCCTAAGAATAAGTACGATTTTATCCCCAAATTTTTCGGCACTACCGGTTAACATTTTGTCAGCCTTCAGAATCTTACCCACTTCAATCAGCCGGTTTTTACCGAAGCACTACGCTACATCCACATTGTGCTCGTTTATGGCATACGCCACATCGTATTTGTCTTTAACCTCAAAAACATTTGTTTTTTCAAGTTCCAGATGCACCAGACTGGCGAGAGCGGCATTATCCAGGATCAAATCTTTGGTATCCATGTTAATAATGGCAATACTGGCTTTGTTCTGTGCTCTGAGCAAAGAACCATTTATCAGCATAAGCAGACATAAAGCTAAAAATTGTGTTTTCATCATCGTTTAATTTTGAATTACAGTTCAAAGCTACGCCCTAACCCGGACGGGATGAAACGGCTGCATGCGGAAGCCTTTGAATACGTAGTATGTTCTGCCATTCGGACAGAAACAAACACGGTGCAGGATGTGATATTTGCAAATTTTGCAACAGGTATCAGAAAATTATGATATTTTGCAAATTATTATTCAAGCACAGGGATTAACTGACTATCTTTTTATGACTACAGAACAGGTTCGTATACAGCAGATCCATTTCTTAAAGAAAATTGAAGACCTGCTACCGGCTAATACATCGTTGGTGCACGAGTTGGCCGATTTCCTTGAGGTGAGTACCGACAGTGCCTACCGCCGCATGCGAGGCGAGACCGCCCTCAGCATTTACGAGGTAATCCAGCTGTGCGAACACTTTAAAGTTTCTTTTGAGAGCATCCAGAGAAACGATACCGGAATTGTTACATTCAGGTATACCCGCATGAACGGGACATTGGATAGTTTTCGGGAATTCCTGTTGGCCTTACTGCACAACCTTCGGCTAATCAGTAGTGCCAAAACCCGCTACATTAAATATGCCAGCGAAGATATTCCCGTGTTTTACAATTATAAGTATCCGGCACTGTCGGCATTTAAAATGTTTTATTGGATGAAGGCCATCATGAATATCGATTGCTTCGAAGGAAAGAAGTTTTCCACTTCGGTTATTCCCGATGAATTTAAAGAAATCGGGCTCCAGATCGCCCATCAGTTCATGACGATTCCCTCCATTGAAATATGGACCGACACCACCATTCTCAGTACCATCAAACAAATCCAATACTATCGCGAATCGGGACAGTTTGAATCGGACGAAGCCTATCGGGAAGTGTGTACAGCCTTACGTCAGGCGATTGAGGACATTCAGCGGCAGGCCGAACAGGAAACCAAGCTCAGCACCCAAGCCTCCGAAGCTAAAAACTTTACGCTCTACCATAGCGATATTGAAATTGCGAACAATTGCGTATTGGTGTGTATCGGAGAATCCAAGAATGTTTTTTTAGGACATCACACCTTTAACACCATTGACACACCCAATGCCGAATATTGTGCTGAAACAGAAACCTGGCTCGATAATATCATCCGGAAATCCTCCCTCATCAGCGGGGTATCGGAGAAATACCGTTTCCAGTTCTTCAACCGGATGTATCAGGAGATGGATCGCTTGCTGGCCCCCTAAAACACGGCTCTTTTACTGCATTCTTTTTACGCTATTGCTCCAATCCCGAGACCACCTCCACCATTCTGGCAATATGCCGGGGTGTGGTGCCACAGCAACCACCTACAATGTTGGCTCCTGCGGCTATCAGATCGCTGAGTTGCGAGGCCATCTCATCGGGGCCTTCGGGGAAACAGGTTTCTCCCTCCTTAAAATAGGGTAACCCTGCATTGGCATGGACCAGCACCGGCACCAGAGGGTCTACCCGGCGTATTTCTTTAACCACATCAATCATTCCGGCGATTCCATTCCCGCAGTTGGCTCCAATAACATCGGCTCCCGCTGCTTTGAGTACCTCTACGGCATCGGAAGGACTAATACCCATCATGGTGCGGTATTCGCCCTGAACGGTTTTCTCGAAGGTTAAGGTACATAGCACTTCCAGTGAGGTATTCTCTTTGGCTGCACGTATGGCTATCTGAGCTTCATCCAGATCGCTCAGGGTTTCCACCAGTATCGCATCGACCCCTCCGTCGGCCAGAGCCACTGCCTGCTCTTTAAAAGCCACATACATTTCTTCGGGGCTTACATCTCCCATCATCAACAACTTTCCGGTAGGCCCCATGGATCCCATAACCAACGCCGTATCGCCAGCTGCTTTACGCGAAATCTGAGCGGCAGCCTTATTGAGTTCGTATGCCCGATCGGCCAGCCCGTACCCTTCCAGTTTGATCCGACTGCCACCAAAGCTGTTGGTTAGAATCAGATGTGCCCCGGCATCGATATAGGCTTTTGCAACATTGTATACATCATCCGGGCGGGTAAGATTCCACAATTCAGGAGCTTCGTTGGGTTTCAGTCCTTTCTTGTGCAGAAAAGTGCCCCATGCTCCATCGGACACCAAGGTTTTCTTTGCACGAAGTGCAGCTAAAATGGATTTCATAAGGTTTTAATTAGTTGTTTACCATATCTGTTTTACTTGCCGTGGACGGAACGGTTGCCATAAGATCCCCATCCGTACAACAGCTACTAGTTTCTGTAGAAGCCCTACAACTCACCCCGCTCCAGCTCCCTGGCAGCCAGCGTAAGTTGTTCGTACCACTCGGTTCCGAATCTGCGGATCAAAGCATCTTTTACAAATTCAAACACCTTAACATTCACCTCCTGCCCTTTACTCAGGGCTCCTTTGCAAATATCCCAACGATCGTAGTTTACGGCAGTAAATTCTTTATACTTCCGGATACGTACCGGATACAAATGACAGGACAGCGGCTTTTGAAAAGAAATGACTCCCGCATTATAGGCTTTTTCGATTCCGCAATACACAATGCCCCCCTCAAAAATAACATAGGCACACTCGGCTCCCTGTACCAGTGGGGTAACCGTTTCGCCCTCTTCATCAATCACATGGGTTCCCTGCTCTTCAATGGCAGCAACTCCTTCGGGGCGCAAATAGGGTTTAATGGCTTCGATCAGTTGCGGCAAAAGAGCTACCTCTTCGGCCGTCATGGGGGCACCGGCATCGCCCTTCACGCAACATATTCCCTTGCAATGTTGTAAATCGCAGCAAAACTTCTTTTGAAGCAGGTCGCTGCTAATCAGGGTATCGTCTATCTGAAGTAAATTTCCGTAATTCATAACGCGCCAAAGGTAACTTTTTTTCTGCTGCTGCCTTAACCGGTAATCACTAAATCCATGGGAATGTCGTAGGATGCGACCGGCAATGTTTCGAGCAACTGAAAATCGAAGCCTACACCAATTTTGAAGCACGATATCTCTTCCAGAAATCGATCGTAGAATCCCTTGCCTCGGCCCAAACGGCGTTGGTTTTTGTCGAATGCCACCCCGGGAATTATGACCAAATCAACCTGACCTGTATATATCTTGCCTGCGGGCTCAGGAATACCGAATCTCGCCTCGGCCTCCATGTTATCCTTTCCTTGAAAAACTTTGAGCTGCAGGGTTTCTCCATACAGTACCGGCAGTAAAATGGTTTTGTGTGTAGCGTATTTTTCAATAAATTCCTGGGTAGCCACCTCATCGGGCAGCGCCCAATAAGCCATCACTACGCGGGCATCTTGAAATACTGGCAATGCTTCTATCTTCGCAAAAATTCGGTTCGATTGCCGCTGACGTTCAGCGGCGGACAGCTCGCTTTTTTTTTGCTTCATCACCAGCCGCAGTTCCTTTTTTTCCTGATCTGTATCCATATTTTCAACCTAAGATCACTCCATATTTTCCCTATGCTTCCCTTTCGGCTGCCGGTCTGATCAACCTATTATTCGTCGGCCTCTTCCTGATTGCCGTCGAGTGCCCGGTCTAAAAGTTTGTCAGGTAGCTGTTTTTTGGTTTTCACTCCCAACTCCCGGATGCCTTCGGCCCGGCGAACCAGGTTACCCTTGCCGGTACTGAGCTTGGTCATGGCCGTTTCGTAGCCGGCCTGGGTTTGTTTGAGTTTTTTCCCCACCTCAATCAAATCCTCCACCAACCCCACAAATTTATCGTAGAGTTCGCCACCCTGACGAGCAATTTCCATCACATTCCGGTTCTGGCGATCCTGTTTCCAAAGGCTGTCAACCATTTTAAGTACGGCCACCAGATTGGTAGGGCTGATCAGCAAAATGCGTTTCTCGTATGCATAGCTCCACAACTGGGGTTCGTTCTGTATAGCCAGCAGGTAGGCGGGCTCCACCGGCATAAACAGAAGCACAAAATCCAGGGTTTTAATTTCTTCAATATCCTGATAATTTTTCGAGGCCAAGGTATTAATATGATTCTTTACAGATATCAGGTGCGCTTTCAGGGCTGCATCGCGCTCCTCATCGGATTCTGCATGCACATACTGTTCGTAAGCCACCAGTGTAACTTTCGAATCGATTACAATGCTGCGTTCGCCCGGATAATGCACAATAACATCGGACTGAAACCGCTTGCTTTCGGCCGTGGTAAACGAATCCTGCACGGTGTATTCGTACCCTTTGCGCAGCCCTGTGCGCTCCAAAATGCTCTCCAGTACCATCTCGCCCCAGTTGCCCTGAGTTTTTGCTTCGCCTTTAAGTGCCCGGGTAAGCGAGTTGGCTTCTTTGCTGATCAGTTGATTCAGTTCGGCTAGTTTTTTCACTTCGTTACTCAGCGAAAAGCGTTCTTTGGATTCCTTATCGTAGGTTTCTTCGACACGTTTTTCAAAATCGCGGATCTTCTCGCTTAGTGGTTTCAGGAGCTGCCCCAGGTTTTCCTGGTTTTGTTCTGTAAATTTCTTCGATTTTTCCTCCAGTATTTCGTTAGCCAACAGGCGAAATTCCTTATTGAGCCTTTCGCCCATTTCCAGCATTTCCTGCCTTTGCTCCTGTAAACGCTGCTGCATATTTCGTAATTCGGCTTCTTTGGCACTGCACTGTGCGGTAAGTCCAATAAATGCACTCTCCTTTTCCTGCAAAGCCAACTTCAGCTCCTGAATCTGGGTTTCCAACAGGCTACCCCTGGCCTCGGAGGCCTGAGTGCTTCCCTGCCATTTCGTTTTTAAAACCAAAAAGGTAGCCACCGCAGCTACCACCAAACCGATGAGTAGAAATACCAATTCCATAGAAACAATTGTGTGTGAGGATATAGAAACTGCAAGGTAATGCATCAAAAAGAACAAACAAAAAAGACCCACTGGATCAGTGAGTCTCTGATTGTTTCGTCAAAAATTCCTTATGCAGCAGAAATAGCCTCTACCGGACAAACATCGGCACATGCACCGCAGTCGATACAGGCATCTGCATCAATCACATAGATATCTCCTTCTTTGATTGCTTCAGATGGGCATTCGTCCATGCAAGTGCCGCAAGCAGTGCAATCGTCGCTAATTACGTAAGCCATAATACTAAATTTTATTTTTGATAATTATTGAGAGCAAAAGTATACTAAAAAAAATTATTTGAAAGCATTTTTTTCACTTCACTTGCCGATGGCTGCTATTTAGTTCGAGTTTCAATTAGCTGATCCAGCACCAGGGCAGCCATGGTGTTTACCCCCATCTGCAACACTTGGGAATCCAATCTGAAATTGGGCGAATGCAGGGGTGCCGGATGTTCAACTCCCGGCTCGGAGCACCCCAGAAAATACATGCACGAGGGTATCTGTTGGGCAAAATAGGCAAAATCTTCCGAGGTCATCACGGCATGAGCGTCCAGGGTCTGACGCATCCAGGGCAGGATTTGCGAAAGCTCCAGCACCCGGCTGGCCAATACAGCGTCGTTGTTCAGGGCAGGATAGCCATGTTCAAAGCGTACGTTGCAGCCGGCGCCCATAGATTCGGCCACCCCCGTAGCCAGTTTCCCGATTTTTTCCCAGGCCTGCCGGCGCCAGCTTTCGTCCTGTGTGCGCAAGGTACCTACAAGTTTCACTTCTGCCGGAATGACATTATTAGCCCCTTTCCCCTCAATAATACCAAACGAGAGTACTGTGTTGCACCAGGTGGGCGCATTACGGCTGACAATTTGCTGCAGTGCTACCACCACATGCGAAGCTACCAGCACGGTATCAACAAGGGTGTCCGGCATGGCTGCATGTCCTCCTCCAGCCTTTATGGTGATAAACACCTCATCGGTAGCCGCCATTAGGTTTCCCGGCTTGCAAGCCAGGGTACCCGTAGGAAACCCGGGAAAAACATGTTGGGCCAACAGGGCATCGGGGCGCCATTTGTCGAACAGTCCTTCGCGAATCATTTGTTGGGCTCCGCCGGGAAGAGTTTCCTCGGCCGGTTGAAAAATAAACAATACCCGACCCGCGAAAAGGTCGGTAATCGATGCCAACACCCGGGCTACGCCCAGCACAATAGCCATGTGCGCATCGTGTCCGCATGCATGCATCACCCCCTTACAGAGCGAAGTTACTTCGTTCGCCCCAAATTCCTGTACCGGCAAAGCATCCATATCAGCGCGCAGGGCAACGATCCGGCTATCGGGGTTTTGTCCTTCCAGCCATGCCAGTATTCCGTGCTTAGCATAGCCAGCCTGGAACGGTATACCTTGTTTGCGCAGATAGTTCTGGATGTACTCCGATGTATTTTCTTCGTGGAACGACAACTCCGGATGCTGATGGAAATAGCGCCAATTCTCTTCAATTTCGGGTAAAAAACTCGCAGTCAGCGTTTCGATCTCGCCTGGTGTAAATCCTTTCATTTCAACCCTTTATTTACCAAATATCATTTTTGCGCCGGCAATGAGCATGAGCACTCCAAACATTTTGCTTAACGTTTTGGCAGGCAATTGCACCGCGAAAAGACCTCCCAAATAGCTCCCTAAAAAAAAGGTGATAGCCAGTATGGTGGCAAAACGGTAATTGATAAAGTTATTTTTATGGTAGTGAATAACCGCCAGCAGGCTTATGGGAGGTAATAAAATTGCCAGACTGGTGCCCTGTGCCTGGTGTTGGGTAAACCCGAACAAAAACACCAATGCCGGAACCAGGATGATACCTCCGCCAACGCCCATGCTTCCGGCAACGAAACCGGCCAAGATACCCGTCAGGCACAAGATAATAAGCTGTTGCATATCCATAGTAGATTTGTTTTTTGCCCGTTGTCGTGCCTCATGCACATCAACCTCGGGCTCTGTGAAGTGCCAAAAGTACAACAAAACATGCGATCCGAAAACGCACTTTCCAACAACCGGCTCTTTTCGCCGGGACGGAACGAGGAAGCCGGAGTTCTTTTAAAAATCGAGATTGAGCGACAGGTAGAAAATACGCGGAAGTACCTGCAGGTCGTCAATTCCCCAGGCCCAGTCGAGCCGTATAAAATATCCGAAAAGTTGCGAACGCACACCAAAGCCGTAACCCGCCACCACCGGATTGCGGTTGGAGTCAATCTCAATGGTAATGTTCGGAGGTTGTTGAATAATATCGTTATCGTAAGCGTTTTTACGCGCCCAGGGGTGCAACCCCGACCAGGCCGTACCAATATCGAAGAAGCCCACAGCTTGCAAGTTCTCAATAAAGGCATTGCTCAGCGGATGATTGACCAGATAGCTGATAATGGGCCAGCGGATTTCGGAATTTATAACCGCAAAATTATTTCCGTTCCGAATATTCTGCGAGAATCCACGCATGTTGGTAGCCACAGCCTGATAGGCGTAGTTGACATTTTCATCAATCCGTATTTCGGAGAGCGGAATAAAAGTAGGATGCTTGGAAGGGGTAACATTCGTCCAGTTGTCGACCCCTCCCAGGTAGTATATTAAACGGCTGCTGCCAAAGGATGAACTGGCAGCAAAGCGATTGGCCAATATCAGGTTGCGGTGCAGTACGGTATAATGGCGAAAATCGCCGCCCAACACCACCAGATTATCATAGCGTCCGTTCACCTGCTGATAAAATTCGGTAAACAGTTTAAACCGGGTGCCTCCCATCAAATTAATTCCCAACGAACGGGTATTGTCGAAAATATATTCGGCCTTAGCGCGGCTCCATAAGCGGAAATCATCGGATTGATTCAAGGCTTCCTGCATGCGGCTTTGTTGACCGGTAATATCGTACAGGTATACATTCCGGTCGTTCCGGAGGGTACCGGTAAATACCACCGAGGTTACCTGACTGAAGGGATAACGGTATATGGCCGACAACTCGTTGGTCAGGGTTTTAATATAAAGGGTGCTTTCGTCGCCACCAAAATGCTTAAAGGCTTGCCGGTGGTAGACATATTGTTTATCCCAGCGTTTTTTGAGGTTTTCGAAACTAATCAGGTATTCGCTGCTTTCAAAATCGAGAGGTATACGAATACCGGCGGTAACCTTGTAGTCCTCGAATAAATCGTGGGTTCCCACCTTCATCAGGGCATTGGCTCCCGGATTAAAATATACAGCACCCCCTGTAAATGCTTGGTACGATTCACTCAGGAACCCAAAATCAATTTGGCTGACAATATAATTCTGATAGAACGAAGGCTGATAAATCCGAACCTTCTTTTCCTCATCCTCTATTTTTTCGACTATCCGCAAGTGGTACCCTTCGTCAGACAACTTGCTGTTGTACAAATTGATCCGTTCAATTTCAAAGGTATAATTATTGATATCAACATCCTGGTATTCAAATTGAACGGTATCAGATGCGTATATCAAACGCCCATTTACCACCGAATCGATAGGTACGTACTCCAAATGGATAGCCTGCAGGCTGTCGCGCAGCATTAACCGTTGGGTGTGCTTTTGGCGAAAAGGGGTAAGCTCCAGATTGTGATCCAAAGGAATTTCCTGCTCGTAAGGACGCGCATACATGTAGTAGCGTCCATCCTGATACACCACTTCGGCATATTTGTTGGCATTGGCATTGTAATCCTGTTCCACAATGCTCCTGGGATAATCGGTGAGCGGCGCCGTATGGGCTATGTAGCGGTAATGAACCAGGGTATCCACATAGCTTATGGTACTGTCAAAAGCCGAATAGTAACGGTTTACAATCCCGTTTTTATCGCTTAAGGAGATAAATTCGTTTCGCCCCACCTCATGGGCTGAGGCCTTGCTCACGTAATAATCGTCAGACAGGCGCATGAGCATATCGCTTCGGTTGGCGTAATCGTAAATAAAAAGTTCGCGGGTAAAGGAAGTTTTGGTATCGATTGCTGCTGCCGAAAGCGAATCCGAACGTCGGTCGGAACTGAAAATAATCTGGTTCGACTTATTGATGAATCGAGGGTCAAAATCGTTGGCCCGATCGTTGGTTACCTGGAAATTGGAACCGGCAGCAATGGTGTGCACGTAAATATCCGATTGTCCGTTGCGAACAGCCGATAATACCATCAGAGTGCCATCGTGCGAGAAGGAATAATCCAATATCTTCTCGTAGTAAAGCATATTCCGCACTTTGAGCTGCTTTTCGCCAAAGGTGTAGTAGTACATCTTTAGCCCTCCTTCCTCCTCGGTAATAAAAGTCAGCGTTCGCCCCGACGGATGCCAGGCTAAAACCGGGTAGGAATAATCGGTAATCTGTTCCAGCTTGTGCTCCTTTTTAAAGATCCGTTCCTTTTTGCCCGTTTCGGTGTTGTAGAGCCAAACCTTATACTGCCCCATCTGATTGGTAACATAGGCCACATAGCGCCCCAGCGGATTAACCGATACCTGCTGGTAGGTGCGGTGGCGCCGGGGTCGTTTGAGCAACTGCCCCGAAGTGGGACGGGTTTTCGATTCAAACCCGGAGTACAGGTCGCGGTAGTAAGCGTTCCAATCGCGCGAAAGTTCCTTTAATGGAGCTCCTACTACGTACAAAAAACCGACATTGGCATTTTTGTTCACCTTGGTCAGATAGAGTATACTGGGGATAACCGACTCGCCGTACACCTGGGCAATATAGTGCCAAAACGAATGACCGGCATAACGGGCGTCCTCATCAATCAGCCGACTGAACTTTTTATACTTGCCACTGAGAATGCCGTCCTTCACAAAGTTTTCCGTCTCAAAATCCCAGCCTTTCGACAGGTATGCCACCAGCCCTTCGATGTACCAGTCAGGCAAATTAATTAGGGTGGAACTGGCCACGTTTTGTCGCAGATCCACCCCGTAAATCATTTCGCTGATCAGTACCCTCGCAATGGTGGCCGAAATTTGTTCGTCCAGTTTGTGGTAATCTCCCTCAAAATACAGAAAAACCTTGTTGCGGTCTATCTGGGTAATACCGCCGATATTGTTATCAGCCTTTCCGGTAACCAAGCCAATATTACTTTGGCGGAAGTCCGAAAGCTTATTATACACAACGAAAATAATGCGTTGATCGAGATTATAGTCGAACATTTGCTCCATGCGCACCAATTCCTTAGAGGCATATTCGGCTACATAATCGGCAATGGCTTTCCCATATTCGTTAAAATAGGTATCAAAACGGCCGTAGCGTTTGTACGACCAATAAAACCCATTGTATTGCACCCGGTTTTTACCAAAGGTCATTTGATGCCCGTTGTAGAACTGCGCCGGAAGTAAAGCAGAACAGAGCAAGAAAATACCGAGTATACTGGTGCGTAAGCGTTTGCCTGTCATGCGTTTTTCCTGTTACTACCTGTTTTAAATCTAAAAATAGTGCAATTAATAGAATTTTTGGGGGCAATATTAATGAAATGCAACCGGTTGTTTGCACCCGGTCCGGTATTTTTCATAGCAATATGTTAACTTTAAAGTGTGGTCTGCGTTACCATTCTTAAATCGTCGATATGAAACCGGTACTTACGCTTATTCTGTTCACTCTGGTAACTATTTCCCGGTCGCAGGAAATACCCATTGGCATGGTTTCGATTGAGAACAACCATCACGATTTTGGCTACGTCATGGAAAACGAAGGCTCGGTGAGCTACCGGTTCAATCTGACCAACACAGGTACGGCTCCCTTCTCCATAAGCCGGGTACGAACCATATGCAACTGCACCTCGCCCTCCTGGACTAAAACCCCTATTGCTCCGGGAGAACAAGGCTATGTTGAAATAGCATTTAATCCGGCCGGTTACGATGGTGCATTTCACAAAACCATACTCATTCAAAGCACAGCCTCCAATAGTGATATGTTTCTGACCGTAAGCGGAAAAGTGCTTCCAAGCATCCCCAAAGACGAACTCAACTTCCAATTAGGGAGCCTGAAAGTGAAGAAGAACCAAATCAATATGGGGTATCTGTACAAAGGCACCGATGCAGTTGAACGGATTCCGGTATACAATCCCACCAACACCGAACTGAAACTGACTTTCGAACAGGTTCCGGAATACATTACCCTTACCACGATACCGGAAACGCTTCAACCCGACCAATTTGGCTATATCGAAATAACCTACTGCCCCGGCAAGACCGATCAATGGCATATTGTGGTAGACAGCGTTCTTGCACGAATCAATGGCCAAAAGACAGATCACGATGCCCTCACCCTGGTGGCCTGCATCCGGGAAGACTTTCGCGGCATGACTACGGAACAACTTGCGGCTGCCCCTACGGTGCATTACAGCCAGGACACTATACTCTTTCCCAACATTACCAAAGACCAACCTCAGCCCTGTAGCTTCGATTTAACCAACCAGGGACAATCGGACCTGATCATACGTGCCATCATTCCCAGTTGTGGATGTACCGTGGCAACCCCGGAGAAACAAGTACTAAAACCGGGCGAATCGGCCAAAATAGAAGCAGTTTACGACCCTCCAACCCGTAAAGGGCTCATGCGCAACAGCATTATTGTAATTACCAACGACCCCAAACAAGCGGAGAAACAGCTGTTCATCAATGCTTACGTGAACATTCCACCTCCATAATAAAATCAACCGAGAAGCATTTTTGTTACCTTTGCCCGAAACTGCACTACCCGCCCCTATGGAAGAGTCAAAACTACCCAACAGTGCCTTGTCGGTTTCAAAGGGAGTTCCCCAGCCCCCATCCGTGAATCCCCGATTGCAAAAAATTAAACGTCGCCAGCTCTCCACTTCCGACTATATAACCGGAATCCGTAACGGCGACCGCTCCATTCTGGGGCAGGCTATAACCATAGTGGAAAGCAATCTTCCACAGCATGTTATTGAATCGAGAAGCATTATTGAAGGCTGCCTGCCCTATTCGGGCAATTCCTTACGCATAGGCATTACCGGAGTGCCTGGTGTGGGAAAAAGTTCCTTTATCGAATCGATGGGAACCTATATTACCGGTATAGGGAAAAAACTGGCCGTACTGGCCATCGACCCCAGCAGCGATCGTTCCAAAGGAAGTATCCTCGGCGACAAAACCCGCATGGAAACCCTGTCGGCCAACGATCGTGCTTTTATTCGCCCTTCACCATCGGCAGGCACATTGGGTGGTGTAGCCCGGAAAACCCGCGAATCGATACTCCTCTGCGAAGCTGCCGGCTTCGATGTGGTGTTTGTTGAAACCGTGGGTGTGGGACAGTCCGAAATTGCCGTTCATTCCATGGTGGATTTTTTTCTGCTTCTCATGCTGGCCGGCGCCGGCGACGAGCTGCAAGGTATCAAGCGCGGCATTATGGAAATGGCCGACCTGCTGGCCATTACCAAAGCCGACGGCTCTAACCAGGACAATGCCCAACGTGCCCGTGCCGAATATAGCTCAGCATTGCACCTGTTCCCCGCCTCCGACTCGGGATGGGTTCCCGAGGTTGTTACCTGTTCCTCGCACCGTAATGAAGGAATGGCTGCCATCTGGGATAAAATGAACGCCTATCATGAATTCACAACAGCCAACTGGTATTTTCAGAAGCGAAGAAACAAACAGTCGCTGTACTGGATGAACGAAAGCATTGAAGAAGGTTTAAAGGCGAATTTCTTCGGCAATTCCGGTGTTAACTCACTTCTGGAAACCTACCGGAATGACGTATTGGACAACAGCATCAGCCCATTCACCGCAGCACAGCGCATTCTGGAATTTTACTTTAAAAACCCCCTATAGGTTCTGTTCAGGCTGACACTCCACAAGAATCCTTGATTTGAACATTACCGGGCGTTCCGAAGTTTATTAGGTTAGAAATGGATTATTGTAAAGATATCCTGTAAATTTAACCGTGTGAGGCGTGCAAACACCCCGCATGCAATATGATTCAAACAAACTTGTTTATGAAATATGATGTACTTGTGATTGGCAGTGGCCCCGGAGGTTATGTAGCTGCCATACGAGCCGCCCAGCTTGGGCTTAAAACCGGCGTAGTGGAAAAAAACGAACTGGGAGGGGTTTGCCTCAACTGGGGATGTATTCCCACAAAATCCTTACTAAAAAGCGCCCAGGTGTATGATTACCTGCAACATGCATCCGATTACGGTATCGATGTAAACGGAGCCGTGGCCCCAAATTTTACGGCTATGGTATCGCGCAGCCGCAACGTTGCCGAAGGCATGAGCAAAGGCATTCAGTTTCTTTTCAAGAAAAACAAAATTGAAGTTATTCAGGGCTTTGGAAAGCTGAAAAACAATACCACCGTCGAAGTGGTTTCCGATGACGGAAACACCACACTGGTTGAAGCCTCTCATATTATTCTGGCTACCGGAGCACGCTCGCGCGAATTGCCCAATCTGGCACAGGACGGAAAAAAAATTATCGGATACCGAAAAGCAATGACCCTCGAAAAACAACCCGAATCGATGGTGGTAGTTGGCTCAGGAGCCATAGGCAGCGAGTTTGCCCATTTTTACAGCACTATTGGCACCCGGGTAACCCTGGTGGAATACCTGCCCAATATTGTCCCCCTCGAAGACGAAGAAGTATCCAAACAACTGGAACGTTCCTTCAAGAAGTCCGGAATGAAGGTACTGACCAATGCCTCCGTAGAATCCGTCGATACATCGGGGGAAAAATGCAAGGTGTACATTACAACCAAAAAGGGCGACGAAATAATCGAAGCCGACGTGGTATTATCGGCAGTAGGCATTACCCCCAACCTGGAAAACATTGGACTGGAAGAAACCGGAGTGATGCTGGAGAATGGAAAAATTAAGGTGGACAGCTACTACCGCACATCGGTTGCCGGTGTTTATGCTATTGGCGATATTGTCCACGGCCCTGCACTGGCACATGTGGCATCGGCCGAAGGCATTACCTGCGTCGAAAAAATTGCCGGTTTAAATCCTGCTCCCTTAAACTATCAGAACATTCCGGGCTGCACCTACACCCATCCGGAGGTGGCCTCGGTAGGATTAACCGAAAAAGCTGCCAGAGATGCCGGACACGATATTAAAATCGGAAAATTCCCCTACTCGGCGTCGGGCAAAGCCAGCGCCGCCGGTCAAAAAGACGGCTTTGTTAAACTGATATTCGACGCCAAATACGGCGAGCTCTTGGGCGCGCATCTAATTGGAGGCAATGTTACCGAGATGATTGCCGAACTGGTCGTATCGCGTAATTTGGAAACCACCGGACACGAACTGATTAAATCCATACATCCGCATCCAACCATGTCAGAAGCCATTATGGAAGCGGCAGCTGCAGCTTACAACGAGGTGATACATTTGTAACACGGTTAAATCCTTTTTGGAGGGTAACATAATACGATTTCTGCTGCATTACTTTGCGTAATATGGTTTCAGAATGAACGTTTATTGTAAGCAACCCCTGTAATACCATAAAACAACAAGCCCCGATCCAATGATCGGGGCTTATAGTATCTGAACCCAATGTCGTTAATACGAAAATTGATACTTTTTCCGAAGTTCCTTTTGGTAATTTCGGATTTGCCCCTCCAAATCCTTGATTTCTCCACGGAGCTGAACGGTACTCTGGCCCTCCATCTCAAGCTCACGAATAAATCTCCGGTTAATGATAATCTTCTTTTGACATTCGTAAATACTTGAAATCAAACTCTTAATATTATATTTAACTTCCAACATAGCGATACGTTTAATGCGGGTGAATGATGACTGACTGCTATGTAAAAGTATGGAATGTAGGAGGGGTGGTCAAATTATTTAAAATGATGTTGGTTATCATATAAAGGTGATTTAAATCAAGACGCATATACTGATTTGATATTCACCTGTTTGCAACGAACCTCTTGGAACGGTTCGGATTTTTTTATTCTTCCCACATTCTCTTAAACTGAATGCCCCCCTCTCAGGAACAAAAAAGCGTTCCTGAACGAAGCCCTGGTAAAATTATGATTGGCCTGTAAAATTATTCATTAGATTTGGTAAACCAAACCAATACCCCTCTTCAGAATGTATCGTTTATGGGTGATTCTCTTACTGTTTCTGGGATCCAATTCGTCACCGGCTCAACACCTGGCAGCCTATTCCGATTCAAGAGGGCATTTTTTTGTTTTCGACCACGAAGAACAACTCATGATTGAGGAGCTGGCGGTTCGCTCCTTTGAGGTAGGAGGTAACTGCATTCTCTATGTAGACGCAACCGGCCATCTGAAATGTTACTACAACAATTGGGTAAAACAGCTTGAGCTGGGAGGAATCAGCGAATACCGGGCAACAGATTATCTGGCTGCCTACCTGGCTTATGGTAAACTTTGCCTGGTAGCAGAGGGCAGTAAAAAAATTCTCAGCTACCGCTGTCCAATGGCTCGCATTGAGGACAGCCTCATTGTTTTCTACGACAAAAACCAGGAAGCCTTGCAGGCATTTTACAACGACACTATTCAGGAGATTGAGAATGGAATTATTGGGTTTCCTGCTACCTCCATGGCCAGCAGCGATAATCTGTTTGCATACGTATCGGCACGCACAGGCAACTTCAACATTTTTTACCGTGGAAAAATTACTACCCTGATTCGCAGTGCGGGCAACTTACGTTATGCCACCGGCCGCGACATTGTGGTTTATATTAATCCGGAAAACGGCAGTTTTAACGTTTTTTACAAGGGGCAAATCAGACAACTGGAAACCTTCCCACCCCAATCCTTTAAGGTGGGCGATGGCTTTGTGGCTTATGTGGATGATATGGGAGCCTTCAATGTTTTTGATGGGGAACAAACTCGCGAACTGTCCTACTATACCCCGGATTCGTATCAAACCGAAGATCAACTCCTGGTATATGCAACAGATAACTATTTTTATGCCTATTGGGAAACTCAGTCGTATGAGCTGGAATCGTTCATTCCTCTGGATTATAAAATGGATTGGAACACATTGGTTTATCGCGACCAGACCAACCGGATTTGGAGTTTTTCAAAGGGACAGAAGGACTATCTGGTGAACGACCTGCTCGACAACTACACTATATACCGCGATTTAATTATTCTGGATCCACACATGGAACGTTGCAGGATCTACTATCAGGGAAAAACCCTCAGGGGCTTTGCCTATTAGGCTACAACATAGCCCACTGACCCGAAACGATCAGAAACAGCAGGTATAAAAAATACAAGAAATTCACCGAGCTAAAGGCAATATTGTATTCCATCCGTTTCTTCTTCACTCTTCGTCGGAGCATAATGCCAATATTAGGTAAAAGTATGGACGATAGAAATACTAAAAAATATACATTGAATAACGTGTCGAATCCAGGCTCGCCCTCCTGCGACACCTTCACCCCAAATAAAAGCAAGTAGGTAAACACGAGCAATGCGGCTAAAAAAAGCAGATAGCTTATTTTTAAAGACATGGTGGAATACTTTCTCCGCTTATGCACCCTAAAAGGCCTGAGAATAATGATGGACACCACAAAAAGTATCACATAGCATAAAAGAAAAAAGAATTGGAAGATGCCGTGAAAGAAATTTCCCATAGCCTGACTGATTTGGTTAACCCAAGGTAACCAAAAATACACAACCTACGCTCGATCAGTTATTAACAGCCACAAGCCCTCCATACCCACTGATACCAACAAACCCAGGACAGTAGATACGTGCATAACCACAAGCCCATTTATCCGGATGGAATATACCCGGACATCAAGTTTTACATGGTTTTGAGATTCACTCTTGAGTTCTCACGGAACTTTTCCTTTTTAACAGTACCACATTCTCTACATGGTGCGTGTGAGGAAACATATCGACCGGCTGAACGGCCTTAACTTCGTAATCCGCATCCAGCAATTGAAGATCGCGCGCCTGTGTAGCCGGATTACAACTTACATACACTATCCGGTCCGGCGCTGCTTTCAGCAGGGTTTGAACCACCTGGGCATGCATGCCGGCTCTTGGGGGGTCGGTCACTATAACATCCGGATGCCCCATCCGTTCAATAAACTCATCGGTCAACACATCTTTGGTGTCGCCGGCAAAAAAGCAGGTGTTGTAAATATTGTTTATTTCAGAATTGATCCGGGCATCGTCGATGGCAGGAGCCATGTTCTCCACCCCAATCACCTTCGCTGCATTGCGTGCCAGGTAATTGGCAATGGTACCCGTTCCGGTATACAAATCGTAAACGATTTCCCTTCCTGTAAGAGCAGCAAAATCGCGGGTAATGCGGTACAGCACTTGTGCCTGACTGCTATTGGTTTGAAAAAACGATTTAGGGCCAATTTTAAATTTTAACCCGTCCAGATCCTCAAAAATATGATCACTTCCGGCATACACCTCCACGTCCAGATCAAAAATGGTGTCGTTCAGCTTCGGATTCACCACAAAATTCAGGGACGTAATAAAAGGAAATTGCTCCCGAATAAACCCCATCAAAGCCTCTATGCGCTCTTCATCGCGGTGTTGAAACACCACAATCACCATCCACTCGTCCAAACTGGTGTTGCGAATGATTAAATTCCGCATCAACCCCTGGTTGGCACGCTGATGATAATAGGAATACCCCTGAGCCAGCGTAAAATCGCGAATGGCATTGCGAATAGCGTTAGACCGGTTGTCCTGCAAATAACAATTTGAAATATCCATAATCCGGTCGAACCTGCCAGGGACATGGAATCCCAGGGCTCTCCGTTCCTGAATTTCATCGCTGGCAGCAATTTCGTTCGCGGTAAGCCAGCGGCTTTCCGAAAAGGTAAACTCCAGTTTGTTGCGATAGTGTGTCTGTTCTTTTGCCCCCACAATCGGCAACACTTCCGGCAAGGCAATTTTTCCAATTCGTTCGAGGTTATCGCACACCTGTTTTTGCTTGAAGTACAATTGCTTCTCGTAAGGCAGGTTTTGCCATTTACAACCTCCACACACGCCAAAATGAGAACAAAAGGCAGGCACGCGCAGTTCCGATTCCTTTTTTAGGTTAACGACAAAACCCTCCATGTAATTCCGTCGCTTTCTGATAATTTGCACATCGGCCAAATCGCCGGGTACCACCCCGGGAACAAACACCACCATGTCGTTATATTTACCAATGCTGTTACCTTCAGCAGCCACATCCACAATTTCAAGATCCTCCAAAAGAGGCAATTTCTTTCTACTACCCACAATGTAAAATTTTGCACAAAGATATAAATTGATACAAAAGGTCGCGACCGACACCTTCTTTTCCTGAGAGGATAACCACCGGGTGTGCATTGAAAATGCTATTTTTGCGCAAAACTCTGGCATGATATCTTTTAAGCAGGTTACCCTACAATTTGGCGAACGCAAATTATTCGACGATGTTTCTTTCCAGGTTAACCCAAAGGACCGCATTGGGCTGGTCGGGAAAAACGGAGCAGGAAAATCGACCCTATTAAAAGGCCTGGTAGGTAAAGTTCATTTCGATTCGGGAAGTGCAATAGTTCCCGGCGACACCACATTGGGTTATCTTCCCCAGGAATTGCATTGCACCGATACCCAAAGTGTGCTTGCCGAGACCCTCACTGCTTTTTCGGAACTGCAACACCTCGAAAAAGAAATTGGCCACCTCAACCAGCAACTCACAGAACGCACCGACTACGAAAGTGCCAGTTATTTGGAACTGGCCGAAATGGTCGCGGAAAAAAGTGAACGCCTCCACCTGATGAACGCTTCCAGCGTTGAGGCCAGCGCCATAAAAACGCTTAAAGGACTCGGTTTCGAAGAAAGTGATTTACCCCGGCCTACCAGCGAGTTCAGCGGGGGCTGGCGCATGCGGATCGAACTGGCAAAAATCCTGCTTAAATCACCCGACGTTTTTCTTTTGGACGAACCCACCAACCACCTCGATATTGAATCGATACAATGGTTGGAAAATTTCCTTAGCCAGTATCACGGTGCAGTGGTACTCATATCGCACGACCGGGCATTTTTGGATAAGGTAACCACGCGCACCCTGGAAATCAGTCTGGGTAAGATTTACGATTATGCGGTTTCGTATTCGCGCTACGTTCTTCTGCGAAAAGAACGCAGGGAGCAACAAATGGCAGCTTACCGGAACCAACAGAAATTTATTGAAGATACCCAGGACTTTATTGAACGTTTTCGTTACAAAGCCACCAAAGCTGTACAGGTTCAATCGCGAATCAAACAACTCGAGAAACTGGAACTTATTGAGGTGGACGAGGAAGACCTCACGGCTATGCACATCAAATTTCCGGCGGCACCCCGCTCGGGAACCATTGCCGTTAAAATCAAAAACCTGACCAAACGCTACGACGACCATATCGTTTTGGACAGCCTCGAACTGGACGTAGAGCGAGGAGAAAAGCTGGCCTTTGTTGGCCGCAACGGAGAAGGAAAAACGACCCTCTCGAAAATTATTGTGGGCGACCTGCCCGCCGAAGGGGAATGCACCCTGGGGCATAATGTTAACCTGGGTTACTATGCCCAGAACCAGGATGAACTCCTTAACCCGGAATTGACCGTTCTGGAAACCATCGATCAGGTAGCCGTGGGTGATATTCGCACCAAAATCCGAGATATTCTGGGTGCATTTCTTTTCCGGGGCGAAGATGTGGATAAAAAGGTTAAGGTGCTCTCGGGAGGCGAAAAGTCGCGGCTGTCCATGGCCCGGCTTCTGCTGAAACCCTATAACCTGCTGGTACTCGATGAGCCCACCAACCATCTCGATATGCGATCGAAAGACATCCTTAAACAAGCGTTGATGGCCTACGACGGGACGCTTATTGTCGTTTCGCACGACCGGGAATTTCTGGACGGACTCACCGACAAGATTTATGAATTCCGGAAAGGAAAAATTAAAGAATACCGTTGCGGCATTTTCGAATTTCTGGAGAAAAAACAAATTCAGAATTTCGACGAACTGAATGAACCCAAGAACAATGCCCCCTCCAATAAGATTAAGAACGATGTATCGGATCAGAAACAACTCTATCTGGAACGTAAAGAATGGGATCGTGAAATTCGAAAAACCAGTGCCGCAATTGCCAAAGTCGAAGAAGAAATTGAAGCCACGGAAACCCGCATTGCCGAGATGGACTCCCAGTTTGCAGGGGGAATTGCGGTGAACGACCCCGGATTTTACAGCACCTATGAATCCCAAAAACAAGCTCTTACCAGGCACATGGCTCAATGGGAACGTTTGCAGTACGAACTGGATCTGCTCAACGAAAAGAGAAATTCCTTAAATTAGACTAGCAAACTGAGCCATCATGCAGCCTAAAGGCCACCCAAATATACTTGTTCGCATATCCTCATTGGCATTACTCCTGATTGCTGCATGTTCAGGAATGTATTCCACTCAAAGCAACCGTTGGAACCTGGCCGCCATTTACAATCCTGCCAGTTCATCGTTTCACCCTTCGTACGCAGTCTATCACTATTCCGATAACGAATCGCTCTTACTGGTAAAACTTTTCCCCAGCGAACTACTCTTTAACCAGGCCAATCCCAATGGCGAATTCCTGGCTCAGGTTTCGCTGGAGGTACAAAACTACCTCATGGATGGAAAAAAACCTTTTCTGGTCGACAGTTCTAAAATCAATTACACCCTAAACCAGGAAAATGTGGGCCGTCGGTTTCTTGCCCAGGTTCCCTTTAAAGCCGACACGGGTAAGAACTACCAAATCCGGGTAATCGCGCGCGATTTACTGCGTAAGGATTTCAACCTCCAGTTTATCAACATTAATAAAAAAAGTTTATACTCATCGCAAAATTTCAGCCTTACCAGCGCACAGGACATTCCGGTATTCAACAACATCATTACTCCTGGTACCGCCTATAAAATCAAACATCGAACGCCGGGATACAGCTGGCTGTATGTTGATTATTACCACCCAGAAATCTCCATTCCCAATGCGAATTACCCGACCCCGGGCGACGAAAAGGCATTTACAACTCCCGATAGTTCCTATATTATAGCCTACCATCCCGATCTCTTAATCTCCTTTAGCTATCAGGGGCTATATCGGTTTCGCTTCGACACTGCTTCTGACCTGGGGCTCTATGTAAGCAACTTTGGACAGGAGTTCCCTAAAATAAAAAGCCCCTGGGAGCTTATCCCCCCACTGGCCTACCTGGCCACCGACAAGGAGTATCAGGATCTGCTTGGCAGCGACAATCCTAAGCTGGCAGTAGACAACTTCTGGTTAAAACTGGGCGAAACCACGGGCCGTTCGAAGGAATTGATCAGGATCTATTACAACCGCATTTACTTTACCAATTACTATTTTTCGGGATCGAAACCGGGTTGGCAAACCGACCGTGGGATGATTTATGTAATTTACGGGCCGCCACACAATATGGAAAAAACTGCCCAAAACGAAACCTGGATCTACTACCTGCCCGGATCCACCAACAGCTTGCGTTTTACATTCGACTATACTCCTACACCGTACGAGTTAGACTGCTATACTCTTAATCATGCCGAAAGCCAAAACTGGCATTGGCGCGAAGCCTACGACGCCTGGCGTTCCGGACATATTTTTTTACAAGACTAAAAGACGAACTTTGAAAAAGAACGAACAACTCATTTTTGGGATACACGCTATTGGCGAGGCCATTACAGCTGGAAAAGAAATCAACAAGGTATTTATCCGAAAAGGATTAAAAGGTGAACTCTTTCTGGAACTCTTCACAAAAATCCGCGAAACAGGAATACCATTTCAATATGTTCCCATTGAAAAACTCAACCGACTCACCAAGGGCAATCACCAGGGGGTGGTTGCACAACTCTCGCTGATCGAATATAAAAGTCTGTCCGAAATCATTCAACGGACCTTCGAAGAGGGTCGCGATCCTTTTCTGATTGTACTGGATCAGATTACCGATGTGCGGAATTTTGGTGCCATTGCCCGCTCGGCAGAATGTGCCGGAGCCGATGCCATTGTGGTGCCGGAAAAAGGTTCTGTTGCCATCACCCCCGATGCGATTAAAACATCAGCAGGTGCACTTAACCAGGTTGCAGTGTGCCGCAGCAAAGACCTCACTGAAGCGCTAAACTACATTAAAGAATGTGGGATTCGTACCGTGGCTGCTACCGAGAAAACCTCCCAATACTACTTTACGGAAGATTTAACCGGCCCGATTGCCCTTCTCATGGGCTCGGAAGAATTTGGTATCAGCCAACCGCTAATTCAAATGGTGGACAGTCAGGTTAAAATTCCACTTCAGGGTACAATAGGCTCTCTAAACGTTAGTGTAGCCTGTGGGATTGTTCTTTTCGAAGTACTCCGACAACGGATGCTTCAGAAATAGATACACCCGGTGCATAATGACGTTATTTTACTTGTGTTTTAAATTTCATATTTTGTAATTTAGCGTCAAACTAACTGACACCATGACCGACTTACAGTATTGGAACGAGCAATGGAAGCTCGTTCAGTTCGCAGGTATTGATCCTGTTGAAAAGTACCATGTATCCAATTACGGCAGAGTACGCAGGTTTGATTCCATTAAAAAGGAGTGGAAAATTCACAAACCCTCCAATGTTAATGGCTATGCTTATTTCTCTTTTCGTACAATCATTCGCGAAAACCAGCGTACCCGAATCACCAAATGCCTGCACCGACTGGTTGCCGAAAACTTCCTGGGCAATCCACCGGAAGGCTGTAACAACGTAGTTCATAAAGATTTTAACAAATGGAACAACCATGTGGATAATCTGGAGTGGGCCAATCGAGAGACCATGTTTGCCCACAGTCGGCGAAGCCCCAAAACTGCCATTGCCATTGAAAAACGAAAAGGAGAAATAACCAACTCCAAACTAACCGAAACCGATGTCATTCGATTAAAGAAGAAATTAAAACGAGGCAAGAATCCATTGTATAAGATTGCCAAGGAATTCGGCATTACGCATACCCAGCTTAACCGCATCCGTCGGGGCGAAAACTGGGCGCATGTTAAGATTGATTAAGCGAGTGTTCCCGGAGCTAAAATTCCGTCGGCAGTATCTCATCCAATACCACCCACTTTTTACCTGTAAATAAAGGCCACTTAGATGGCATGCAGCTGTTTACGAAGCATGTCCAGTTCGCGAAGTAATTCTTCTTCGCGACGAGCCGATTGCTCCTGCGTAGCCCGAAGTTCTTCCATATTCTGACGCATTTCCTCCTCCTGAGCCGACATTTCCTCAGCTTGTTGCTGCGACTGTTCCAAAAGCTGCGTAGTTTGTATGTTGGCCATTACTGATGATATGGTTGCTGCAATGCTTTCTCCAATCCGTTCAATAAACTCCACTTCAAAATCCTGATATTCCGTAAACGATGCAACTTCCATGATCCCAAAGATATTGTCGTTATACGCTAATGGGATCAACAATAAGCTCTTGGGATTATGATCCCCCAGACCGGAGGTAATCTTGATATAATCTCCGGGAATTTCGGTTAAATAAATTTTCTCTTTTTCCTGATAGCAACGTCCTACCAATCCTTCTCCGACTTCAATTTTCTTTTTTAGAAACTTTTGCCGGTCGTATGCATAACAGGCCTTCATCTCCAGCACCACATGGGAGGGATCGTTGTCATTCACAATAAAAATACCTCCCTGATTGGAATGGGTGTAGCGAACCATGTTGCTAATCACCTCGTAGGCTAGGGCTTCCAATTTGTCGTTATTCTGGCGTAGAATATCACTAAAGAGAGCCACTCCTTGAGATGCCCAGTTGCGCTGTGTATTTTCGTCCTGCCGCTTCACCTCTTCCTCCTTGGCTTTCTGAAGTTCTTCACGCATTTCCAGCAACGAGTACCCCAGCATATCCTCTTCGCTTAAGGGGGTAAAATTCCGATCGAATTTCCCTTTTCCTATATCCACTGTAAATTCGGAAACCTCGCGCAACCCCTGCACCAACTGATTGAGCGCTTTAGACATTTGTCCCACTTCATCGCCTCCCTCCTTAAGTTTTTCCTTGGGCATTACTCCCCGGCTCATCTGCAGAAGTATGTTTTTGGTACGATTAATAGGCGTGGTTAACGACTTAATCAGCACAACCGCAATAACTACGGAAGCCAGAATCAATATCACGGACATAAAGTAGATAAACTTCTTAAAGCTCCTGAATTGTTCCACCATTTCCACCCTCCCTTGATTCACCACAGCTTCCTGGTTTTCCTTGAGTTTCTGAATATCCTCGAGAATCCGATTGGTAAGGGTCATTACTTCCCCTCCTTCCTCCGTCATGGGAGTTACTTCAAACACCACAAATGGGTCGTCGTAACTTTCGAAAGTGCTTAACTGGTTCATAATGTATTGATGCTGAGGAAACAGCGTGTCAGTAACGGTGGTTTTAATTTTCGAAAGCAGCACCTTACTTTCGTCCAAAATAACCTTGTTTTCTTCCGAACTCCATTCGGCACTTAGAGCCGTTAAGGTATCCATCAGTTGGGGAAATTCAATACTATGTAAATTTTTCAGCTTCAGCTTATCGGGGGTGTCGGAAATTTTATCAATATAAACCCAGGATTTAATCAGCATGCGGGAATCGCTGATCTGATTTTGCATCCGGTTAATCCATTCCAGTGAAGGGGAATAAATATTGGTGATTTCCTCGTTTACCTCCTGGTTTCGCTGAATGGCGTTTTGTGTCAGAATACTGTTTACCCATACCGCAATGGTAACCAGGCCAAAGCCAAGAGCAATTTTAGTAGCTATTTTTAATCTCATGATAAACGTATACTTAGAATTCCAAATCCATTTCTAAGATACAAAAAAATAGTATACACTCGTTTTGATTCTCAAAAACACAGCTACAATAAAGGAGTTATTGCCCGGGCAATTTGACTCAGTCCTTGTTCCAGTAAAGACCTTGGACAGCCAATATTGATTCTCTGGTAATTGGCTCCATCTTTGCCAAACAAAACCCCATTGCTCAGGGCAACACGTGCGTCATCCAGCAAGATATGCCTCACGTCATGGTCGGAAATCCGGGTGCCCTTAAAATCCAACCAAATGAGGAAGGTAGCTTCAGGTGGAATGTACCTGACAGCGGGCATTTGGCTGTTAATAAAATTCCTGACAAAGGCACAATTTCCTTCCAAATAGGCCAAAAGTTCTTTTAACCACTCGTCGCCATAGGTGTAGGCGGCTTCCATGGCCACATTGCCCAAAATGTTTCCCGTATTAATATGCAGTTTCCTAACCTCTGCTTCCATTTTCCGGAACAATTTCGAATTGGAAATGATGTAATACGAAGTCGCCAGCCCAGCGAAATTAAAAGTCTTACTGGGCGCCATTAAAGTTATAGTTTGTTCAGCAACCGCTCCCGACAGCATGGCTGTTGGAATATGCTTATTGCCCGAATACACCACGTCGGCATGAATTTCGTCGGAAACAATCAACAGATTATGCCGGATACAAATATCTGCCAATGCTCGCAATTCGTCGCTTCGCCAAACGTTACCCGCCGGATTATGCGGGCTGCACAACAAAATCATTTTTGTTTTGGAATCAATTACGGATTCCAGGTGATTGAGATCCATTTGATACCGATCGTTACACATTTTCAGCGGATTCAGCACCAATTCTCTGCCATGCTCGGTAACTGCCGAATAAAATGGGAAGTAGACCGGGGTCTGAATAATAATTTTATCGCCGGGCTCCGTAAATGCTAGTATGGCCAGGTTTAAAGCGGGTACAACTCCCGGTGTAAACCCCACCCAATTACTTTGAATTTCCCAGCCATGACGACGGTTCACCCATCCTTTAATACTTTCCACCAGGCTCTCGGACTGAAAACTGTAGCCCAACACCGGATGTTCCAAACGTTCACGAATGGCATCCAGTACAAAATCGGGAGTTCGAAAATCCATATCGGCTACCCACATGGGGAGTAAATCATTCCTCATATAGTATTTATCCAACAGATCGTATTTATAACACGAGGTGTTTTTACGTTGAATAATCTCATCGAAATTGTAAGCCATAACCAGTAATTTTTCCCTGCGAAAATAAAAAAATGATTTTTACGAATTACATCTGCCAATATAAGTCCAAAAAGTGCGTATCTTCATAGGACAATTTACTTCCCGGCAGTGTCCTTCCCATTGAATGTTACACTTAAAAACACCACGGCTATGAAAAAGTTGCTTTCGTTGATACTGATCTTTTCCTTGACAAACCTCTTGTTCATTTCGTGCAACAAAGATCAAAAGGAAGATCCCGGCTCTCCACCGGAACTTCCCCCATACGAATCAATGGCTACAGACTTCAGTCATTTTACCTCATCGGCAGACAAAGAGAACCCTTTAGTGTCCAATTATCAGTATGCTGCCATAAATGTGGGTGTATTTAACCTGATTCTAACTGTAACACTTGCTGTGCCGGTGGCTGCTTTTTACCATTCATTCGGAGTTGATGCCCGTTATCTGGAGGATGCCACCTGGGAATGGGCCAACGACTACGAAGTTCTGAGTGCCACTTATCATTCACGTCTGACCGGAAAAATAAGTACCGATAGGGTACTTTGGGCAATGTACATCTCCAAAGACGGGATTGGCGCCTTTGAAGAGTTTGAATGGTACCAAGGATACTCCCTGTTGGATGGCAGTAGCGGTCAATGGACACTCAACCACAGCCAGCAGTACCCCGATGCACTGCTGCGTATTGACTGGCAAAAAAGCGGTGAAGATATTGGTGAAATCAGCTATACCAACGTACGCGAACACAACAACAATGGCTCAGTCAATACAGCATATGGAAGCTCTATTGTAGCCGGTAAAACCGAAGGCGAACTGGATGCCTACTACAACATTCATTTATCGGACAGCAACCAGGAAGTTTTTATTGAGTGGAGTACTTCCTCCTATCATGGGCGGGTGAAAAACGACCAGTACTTCGACACCTCCGGATGGCATTGCTGGGACAGCCTGGGGCACAACATTATTTGCAACTAAGGACATACCCATTTACCCACTTAACGTCATTCAGATATACCCGTGCCGTTTTTGAGAATTCAATAACCAGGCGCAACAAATCGATATTAATAGAT
>QKEH01000166.1 GCA_003252385.1 Bacteroidota bacterium
ACCAGATCGGGGTATTGCAGAGCCAGGTCGTTGGTCTCCGAAATGTCTTCGGCCAGATTGTAGAGTTCGGCAGGGCGGTCGGGGTAACGAAGTAACTTCCAGTCGCCCTCGCGGATGGCTCCCCGGTTTTCTTTTTTCCAGTATAAGGTTTGGTGGGGGCGTTCGGTATTTTGACCCAACACATAGGGTCTTAGATCTACTCCGTCGAGGCCGGCAATGGTGTCGCATTGGCCACCGGCGGCATTTACAAAGGTAGGAAGCAGATCGAGGGTGCTAATGGGGTAAGAATACAGGGTGCCTGCCTGGGTAACTCCCGGCCAGCGCATTAGGAAGGGAACCCGTATACCGCCTTCGAGGTGGTTGGCCTTGGTGCCGCTCAGCGGGTCGTTACACGAAGCATTGGCATCCGACGGCCCTCCATTGTCGTTGGTGAAGATCACGATGGTGTTTTCCTCCAGTCCCAGTTCGGAGAGCTTATCGAGCACGCGGCCACAGGCTCGGTCAAGCGACAGGTTCATGGCAGCCAGCGTTTTCCGGTTACCGCTAAGTTCGGGAAATTGGTTCAGGTCGGCCTCTTCGGCATGCATGGGCGTATGTACGGCATTAAATCCCAGGTACAGGAAGAAAGGCTGATCTTTCTTACGTTCTATAAAGTCAATGGCAGCATCGGCCAGGGCATCGGTAAGGTAGCGATCCGATTCCACGAAGTGGTCAAATCCCTGTTCCAGGTAATCCTCGGGTCGATAGTTGGGGTTATCTTCGGTGAAGGAAAAATAGCTCCGTGCCCCTCCCCGGAAACCGTAAAACTCGTCGAATCCCCGGTGAGTAGGATGAAAACGATCGGCATTACCCTGATGCCATTTTCCTACCAGAGCGGTGGCATAGCCCAGGGTTTTTAAATAATCGGCTACGGTTTTCTGATCTGTTGGCAGCCCCATTTCGTCGTCGGGCAGGCAGGAAGTGCTCATGTAACCGGGTACGTTGTTTTCTTCGAACCCAAAGCGTTGCTGATATTTGCCGGTAAGAATTCCGGCACGCGAGGGACCGCAAACCGCTGCGGTTACGTACGCCTGTTCGAACTTGGTGCTCTGTTGAGCCAGTTCATCAAGCCGGGGAGTTTTCATTACATGGCTTCCCTGAAAACCAAAATCGGCATAGCCGGCATCATCCGAAAGAATGAATACAATATTGGGTTTCTTCTGGGTCCAGGTTAGGCTTAAGCTGAATACGAGAAACGTTAGCAGAACCACTGCTTTTTTGCTTTGTAAGGAATTCATGATACTATTTTTCAGGTGAATAATCGAAATTAACAAACATACACCTTTTAAGAGCTTTAGGTGTGTCTCATAACAGGCCGTTTTTGTCGCAATCCGGAAATTTCATGTAATCATTCGAAGTTCATATTCAAGGCATATTCCATAATAAAATCCTCGTGGGTCGACAGTTCAATGTATTCGCAGCGTTCCAACACCTGCTTCATATTTAGGTTGAACGCTTCGGATTGGAGTGAAAGATAGGCTCCCGTGCCGCTGGTGTTTCCAATGGAGATTATTTTTCCCCGCAGGGCTTTGGGAACCAAACCTATTGCCATGGCACTGTCGGTATCGATAAAATTTCCAAAACCACCAGCCAAGAACAGAGCATCGAGATCGGTTAGAGCAATGCCGGCTGTGGAGAGCAAAATGTTGATTCCGGCCATTATAGCAGCCTTGGCCAGCTGTACCTCACGAATATCCTGCTGTACGATTCGAATATCAGTGTGGGTTTCGCTGTCGCTATAAAGAATCAAATCCTTATCGAGATAACCATCGGGTTGTACCCACTGGTTGCGAACCATATAGGCAATGCAATCGATTAGCCCGGAGCCGCATACGCCAAGAGGTTGGGCATTCTCAATGGTTTTATACCGACCGGGACTTTTAAATTCCGATATCGCACCGGGAAATGCCCCCATGCCACAGCTGATGTTACCTCCTTCGAAAGCAGGCCCTGCTGCCGTAGCGCAGGTATAGATCTGAGTTGGCGTAATGAGAGCCATTTCGCCATTGGTTCCTATATCGAGAAAGAGGTAGGTGCTAAACTGTTTGGTTGGTTTTATGGATGCAATTCCGGCAATGATATCGGCTCCCACATACGCGCTGCAGCCGGGCAGGGTGCGTATTTGCCCGCGGGGGTGCATGGCAATACCCAGGTCTGCAGAGGTACGTACCTGTTCATCCAGAAAAGCCGGCGTAAAGGGAGCCAAGGCAATGGGCATTGGGTCAATCCCCAGCAAAATATGCAACATGGTCGGATTTCCGGCTATATGCACTTTGCTGATTTCGTTCGTATCGCGCTGGCATTGCGAACAAACCAGATCAATCTGATGGTTGATTTCATCGATAAGGCACTGCTGCATTTCCTTCAGCCGGTCAGCATCGCGGTTAATAAACTGAATGCGGGAAATGACATCGGCACCGTAGCGGCCCTGGGGATTTACGGACGATGTAGACGCAAGCAGGTTCCCCCTGTGTAACTCCATAAAGTAGAAAGCCAGCGTAGTGGTGCCCACGTCGATAGCCAAACCATACTCCGGGGTTCCGGACGAATCGCTGTCCGGAGTATCGGGTTCGTAGCAAAATCGGTGTTGTGCCGTAAGAATGCTTAACTGCTGAGGTTTGGGAAGGAAAAGATCTATGGAATGGGTTACCGGATAGTTACACGAAGTAACCAACCCTTCGCCATGGATGCGCACGGTGCATTTACCACAGGTGCCGTTGCCCCCACAGGGAGCATAAAGGGTAATTTTGTTTTGTTGCAGAACACGCAGCAGGTTATCGCCCGGTTGGCAAATAAGTTCTTTGAGTGTGCCGTTTTGTTCATTTACACGAACGATCAATGGGTTCATTCCGATTATGTTATATGTTTTACTCTGAAGGAGCGGTTCGTTCTTCGGGCTTTTTGTACCGGTAAATGCATTGGGTGGCCGTGCACTGATCGCAGGTGTGGGCGTGTTTTTTTACCCCAACTCCTATTCCAATGAAACCACTTACGGATTTTATCGGCTCCATGAGTGCACTTTCGGAAAGCGCAATGCCACAGAATCCTTTAGGCAGAAGCGCAAATAGACTTTTCTGCTCCACCACCATCCAGTCGCAATAACCGGGGCTATAGCGGTTGGTGGCAGAAAGCCCTATCCGGTGTACTTCATCGGACAGACTCTGCTGAATCCGGTCCATGGCTGCTTCTACCAGGGTAGATCCCAGAACATCGACAATATAACCTTCAAGTAACAGCCCGGAAGCCATAAGAGAGCGGGCACGTTCCGAAATATAGCGCCCGGCCGTGCAGGTATACACCGCCATTTGGGTGGACGCTTTCATCAGGTGCATCAGCTTCTTTCCCGGGAAAAACTCCTGATTGCCAATTCCTATGGTATTCTGCTCATAATCCATCCGGCAGGGGAACAGGGCATAGCCCCCTTGAATTTCCTTGTTCGTTGGGAAAAGCTCTATTTCCGCACGGATAATGTGTCGTATTTCATCCGGAATCGCCCCCAGAGGGTACCCCATCAGTTGGGCTAGTTGGTCTTCGTCGATTTCCATTTCCTGAAGCTGAAACTGGAAGAGCTGCAAACTCATAGATCGGTGTATTTTCGCAATAAATGTCGTAAATCTTTGGCGCTTAGGGTGGGACTAAAGGCAATTATTTCGGTGGAGCCGTTGTAGTGCTCCAGTTCACGAATTTCGATCTGCTCATAGACAACCTGAAAACAAACGGCCCGATCGGTGTCGGTATGGATAAAACCCTTGATGCGTATGCATTGTGAGGCGGCTTCGCGCAAGAAGCTCTCCAGGTTTTTACGACTGATGTGGTCGTGGGTGCGAACTACGCTGGTAAGTATCTCTTTCGGCCTGCCCTCCGACTCCCTGCCCAAAAACTGTGCCGATGCCCGGTGATCCGCCTCGGTAAGTTGTTCCGGGGGCATTTTGCCATACTGCGTCGTCAGTATGCGGGCAAAAGGGTTCAATTGGGTCAGGTTAGCGCATAGCTGGTTCAGGTTGCCGGAGTACAGGTCGGTTTTGTTCAGTAAAATGGTATCGGCAATCAGCACCTGGTGCCGGGTACGTTCGAGCATCGCCAGGCTTCTTTCAATGTGCAGGGCATCTACCAGGGTCACAATTTGTGTCAGACAAATACGGTTTTGCAGCCTGGGGGCTTGCAGCATTTCCACGATGTTAATAGGATCGGCCAAACCCGATGCTTCCAAAAAAACAAACTCCGGTTGGTATTCGCTGAGCAATTTATCCAGGGTTTCGATAAAATTACTGAGCAGACACACACAAAATACCGAACCATTATTGATTTCGATCAATTTGAAATGAGGATCGGCCAGCTTCAATTCCTTACCATCAACCCCTGAGGAAGCAAACTCGTTTTGGATAATGGCTATCCGATACTTGCCGCTCCAGTTGGTAAGTAGGTTTTTTAGGAATGCGGTTTTACCGCTTCCTAAAAAACCAGTTACTAAAAAAAATGGTGTCAATTTATTTTTTTGTGGCTAAGAAATGTTCTATACGTTCCTCAATTTTACTTACGGGAGGAATCTGCGAGATGAATTCAATATTTCCATCGATCACAATGGTAGGCAGATTTTGTACGCCTAAGGACACCATCATTTGAACCCCTTCCATTTCTTTAATGCGATGTTCTTTGAATACTACCCGGTCGCCAAATTTCCGGCTGGCACGTGCCACGGCATCCACCATGTATTGACAGGGTGCACAGGATGAGGAATCCAGGGTGATAATATCGATAACCACTTGCTGGTTCGACCAGTGTCCGCTCAGATCCAGTTTTTCCACTTCATGCACCGGGGCAGCAGAAGCCCGCAATTCGCCCTGCAGTACTTCATCGTAAACCAGTTCGGAAACCGCAATCAGGTTTTGCTGGGGAGTAGCCATGGCCAGATCGCAGCCGGGAGCCAGGATGAAACCCTTTTTGCCTCCAATGTCCAAACACTCCAAAGCATCGCGGCGCGACGCATCTTCGTCGCCCATGAGCAATACAACGGTAAGTTTAATGTTACCCCCAAAACTCACCCCGTTGGCAAGAGCAACATCGCGAACGAAGTCCAGGGGAATATTTTCATCGATCGACACATTGTCGGGTTTGCATTGGCACATGACCTCAATGTTTTGCCTGGCATTGCCGCAAACAAAGAACGAACTCAAGGCCCCGGCTTCGCGAATATGATCGAACAGCTCGGTAACATAAGGAGAAACGAAATTTTCGAACGACTGGGGATCAATCTGACTGGTCATCGGATCGACCAATGCCACCACATCCGCTCCGGATTCCAGATAACTGTCGGTCATCATTTTGGCCACATCTGTAGTAAAACGCATAAGCTGGTGGGTGGCCTCGGGATCCATCATCATTTGCATGAAAATGTCGGTGCCCAACAAATGGAGCGCCAAGGTAAATGGGCCGGTTATAAGGCCGTAAAGAGCCAGGTCGGGGTGTTGTTCGCGCAGGCGCCGGGTGGCTTCCATAACCATGGGGATGCGCGCTTTACAGGCACAAGGCACTTTGAGGTCGTTGAGCGACAGCCCCTCGTTCAGCGGGTGCGAAACCACAGCAGGCGGGTTGTCATCGGCCCAGGCCAGTTGGCAACCTAGTGCCTCGGCTTCAATTTGCAGGTCGAAAACCACCGGAATGCCATCGGGCGCATACAATTCAATGGCCTTATTGACTCCTTTTACAATGTGATCGGCTGATTTGAGGTACTCCGTGGCGGTTAAACCGAGAATCTGACCGGCATGGGATCCAACAAAAGGAACCCAGGGTATGCGTTCCACGGTCTCAAGCGCCATTGCTTTCTTAATAAGTTCTAATCCTTTCATGTGTTGTTTAAATGTTATACCTGCGTATCCGTATTGGATCGGGATACCTTTAGGTTGTGTGAATTTTTATCTCAACCATCAGGAAGCTCTTGCATTTAAAAACTCTACCACGCCTTGCGGATCGGGATTGTAGCTGTCAGCGCCAATGCGATCGCAGAATTCCTGATTCACAGGGGCGCCGCCAATGCAAATTTTAACCTCCTGGTTGTGTTCCTTGATTGCTTTGGTAATTTTTTCCATGTTGTTCATGGTGGTGGTCAACAGTGCCGACAAACCCAGTACCGCACCCGGATGTTGATCCGCAGCAGCAATAAAGGTTTCTGCCTTAACATCGGTTCCCAGGTCGATCACTTCGTAGCCGTTACCTTCAACCATCATGGCCACCAGATTTTTACCGATGTCATGTAGGTCGCCTTCTACGGTACCAATAATGAAAGTGCCTTTGCTCATCGTGTTGTTTTCGGCAAAGATGGGTTTGAGATGGGCCATGGCTGCATCCATAGCCTTAGCCGACATCAATACCTGAGGAACAAAAACTTTGTTCTCGCGGAATTTAACACCTACCTTTTCCATACCAACAATAAGAGCCTTCTGCAAAATATCGTCGGCACTAACCCCCTGGTTGAGCAACTGTAGCGTAATTTCGTGGGATCCTTCCTGATCCTTCATATTCGGAGGGAATGGAGCCGTTTTATTGATTTTACCAAATTCAATACAAGTAGCGAGTTGTGAGAATAATTCATTCATACTTTTAACAGATTAATAATGGTATAAAAGCGTAGCTGGTGTTCCTTCAGGTTCTGGATTAACCTGAAGGAACACGGATCCGGTATGGGTACGAGGCTCGCTTTTTGTTTAGATGTTATGATCCCGAAACAGCCAAAAGCTATTTTTTCTGGGCTTTAATAATTTCAATAAAGGCAACGATATTTTCAATGGGAGTATCTCCTTCGGTGGCGTGCGAGGGACAGAATATATAGCTGCCGTCTTTACCCAGATCGAGCAAATGGAGGGTTTCGCGCCGCACATCTTCCACCGAGCCATAAGGCAGGGTTTTTTGTGTGGAAAGTCCTCCATGGAAAGCCACCTTGCCTCGGTAGGCGGGCAGTATCTCATCCACGTTCAGCACCTCGGGCTGAAAGGGGTTGATACAGTTTACCCCGGCTTCTATGAGTTCAGGAATAATTTCGGCAATATCGCCACAGGAATGGATCAGCTGGTATTTGCCCAGCTCGCGGGTGTTGGCGTACATCCTGCTTACCTCCGGATAAATGAATTCCATCCAGATATCTTTACCCATTTGCAGACCTTTTTGTGCCCCCCAGTCGTCGCCAAAGTAGATGCCATCCACTTCGGGGTAGCGTTCACATACATTTTTGATAACCGCAATATTGAAATCGGCAATTTGGTGCAGCAAATCCTTGCAAAAATCAGGATACATCATAAAATCCAGGAAAGCATTCTCCATTCCGCGCAGGCACCAGTAACGTTCGTACAGGCTGAACCCAATGCTGTAAAGGATGAACTTGTCCTTATTGGCGGCGATTTTTTCTTCCATGCCGGCATACAGAATGGGATCGTTCGGATCGGGGAATTGGTACCCTTCCATTGAAGGTTCCGGAAGAACCAGTCCTTCCACGTTACCAATATCCTTCTCGTAGGTCATGTCCCAAATGGTTCCGAAAATGTCCTTTTTGCGGTTGTTGCCAATGTCGATTTTAAACCCGCTGGATTGCCCCAGTTTGATGAAATGGTTGTCCACCAACTTCTCAACATCCACATCTTCGCCATAATGCTTCTTCATTTTCTCCAAAGCTTCAATGGTGAATTTGCAATCCCATGGCACATACGGTGGTTTCTTACCATCCAGCACCATTTTTACAACTTCCTTCTTCGTCATGCTTCTGTTTATTATAGTTGTCTTTTATCTTCTAAACCGCTTCGATGTGGGTGCCCATGGCTGTTTTCACACCGTAAATTTCGCATTCGATACCGGTAAGTTTCTTGTAGGTATTGAATACGTCTTTTTTAAACGCTTCCAGCTGGTCTTTGTAGATCAGAGATACCATACAACCACCGAAACCGGCACCTGCCTGGCGCGAAGCCGCTACACCGGTAGCAGTCGACATGGCGGTGTACATGTGCTCCATGGCATCGTTAGAAATCTCGAACAGATCTCGTGCCCCGGTGTACGAACGGTGGAAGATCTCCTTAAGTTTGGCTACATCGCCTTTCGTGAGTGCTTCTTCCAATTCGTGGGTGCGGTCGTTTTCTTCAATAATGAATTGGGCACGTTTGGCCGATGCAGCCGAAAGCTTGGCCTTGTGCTGATGGAAAAATTCAATGCTCACATCGCGCAGTTTTTCAATACTGCTGTCAATCTTAGTAAATACTTCAACTGCTTCCTCGCACAGGCGACGACGGTCGTCGTACTCCGATCCGTGCAACTGGCGGGGCTTGTTGGTGTTGCAAATGGCCACCATCAACTCCTTGGGCCAGCTCACCTGTTTGTGGGTAAGTTCGCGGCAGTCGAGTTTAATTACTTTATGTTGTTCGCCAAAAATTACCGAATACTGATCGAGAATTCCGCAGTTTACACCTACGTATTTATTTTCGGCACGTTGGCTCATCAGGGCCATAGGTAACTTGTCCAGTTCAAACCCCGATGTTTTGGCCAGTATGGCCATTAGGGTGGCTTCCAGCGCTGCAGAGCTCGACAGTCCGGATCCGATGGGAATACTGCTGCAGAAAGAACCGTTAAAGCCGGTGAGCTTATACCCTTCGTCAATAAGTACGCGAGCTACGGCACTGGCATATTTGCCCCAGTCGTCGCCGGAGGTTTTTAAACCGGTTTTGGCATCGAGGGTTACATGGGTATTCAGATTACAGGAATACAGCTGAATGGTACCGGAATCGTTCGCCGAAAAAGCGCATTCAATTTCGAGGTTAACCGGCATGGTTACCACAAAGCCATGATTGTAATCGGTATGGCTACCCATCAAATCGACCCGACCCGGGGAAGTGGCGTAAAACGCGGGGGTTGTTGCATATAATTCTTTGAACTTGTTTAGGACATCGCAATTCATAGTATGTAATTATAAAGTGAAATTGATAGAATTTGATTTCGTAGTAAGGTGATCAACTGCAAAAGAAGCTATAGAAGTTATGAATTCATTTCAGTAAATTGACTACTATTTAGATATATTTGCAAAAACTATTCAATAAGCAAATTATTATGCAGCCTCAGGTAGAGAATGTAGCCAAACGCAAAGGCGAATCGTTTGTGGTAGGCGAATACCGTGCCCGGTACTTCGAGCGCTCCTGGCACTACCATCCCGAGTGCGAGTTACTGATGATCACCAAGGGGTTTGGCGTGCGTGTTGTGGGGAATCACCGTTGTTCGTTTAGCCAGGGCGATCTGGTACTGCTTAGTGGCGATGTGCCCCATGCCTGGTTTTCGGATGCGAGTTTTTTAGAACCCCATAGTGAGGGTTTTTGCGAATCGACCTATGTCCAATTTGATCGTTCCATTTTCGGAAACCGCTTTAGCAACCTTCCCGAGATGCAACCCATACAGCACCTGCTGGACAAAGCCAAATATGGGTTAACCTTGACCGATTCGGCATCGGGGGCGTTGGTGGACGAACTGCTGAGCTTACCCCGGCGTTCGGGTTTGGATCGCTTACTGGGACTTATTAAAGTATTGGATTTGTTTCGTATGCACGAATACAAAAGCATCCTCACGGATGCGTATTTTCAGGATTCTTTTATTGCCAAATCGGGACGGGTACGTAAGGTGCATGAATTTGTAATGAACAACTACATGAACGATATCAGTGTGCAGGAGGTGGCTGAACTGGTGGGTATGAACGTGAGTTCCTTTTGCCGGTTCTTTAAGAAAATGACCCAGCGTACGTTTTCGCAGTATGTTAAAGAAATACGCATTGACTATGCACAGCAATTGTTGCTGCTTACCGAGTTGCCTTCCAACCAGATTGGCTTCGAATGTGGATTTAGCTCGGTAGCCTATTTCAATCAATGTTTTAAGGAACTGAGCCAGTTGTCGCCCTTGGAGTATCGTTCCAAAATGTCGGGTGCATTGGATCTAGGAAATTAAGGCGCTGAGACGGGTTTTATAATCCTTCGCCATGATTTTCGCAAACGATGTCATGTAATACGGTAACAACGGGTGGAAATGACTTGCAAGTTAACTATTTCTTCTCCCGAAAAGTTAAGTATTGGAAGGGCGCAATACTTCGTTTAATAAACATTTAGGAATTGGCCATGCAAACGTTCACCATCTCGCTTTTACGATTGAACATAGCATGGCTACCTGATTTCATATACTCCCGATTAATCGGTTTTAGGTAGATATGCAATAAACGCCATTATAACCCGGATACCATATGTCTACAATTTCTATTCCTTCGTATATTGGCAACAACCTGGTAAATTTTTATAAACTTCATCGGGAGCTTTTTCTTTATCCGTATCATGGCCGGCATTTGCAATGGCTTTGTGAATGGCCATAAGATTGGTTTTATCCTTGTTGTACGATACATGGATTTGTCAAGTAGGCAAAGGGAGTTTCACCCTAAGCCTCTCACAGAACCGTACGTGATACTCTCGCATCATACGGCTCCTGTTATACAAAGTTTATGCTCCTTGAAAACCATGTTGCCAGTGAACAAACAAGTTAGGTTGTTTTC
>QKEH01000147.1 GCA_003252385.1 Bacteroidota bacterium
GCGTGTTTCTGCTCTGGAATCGTATCTGTACGGAACAAACATCTATAAAGATCATATCGTTCGTCCGTTCTTCAACCACAAAGGCGAAAAGATTGATAAGCACCTGCAATTCTCCACGCGGCAGTTCATTCATAAAATGGAAAAGTACATTATTATGATTATCGATGACGTTACCCCTTTGGTTCAGTACCCCAGAGAAGATTAACCGTGAATTTGTACTTGCAAACCAATCTAACTCGTTAAAATACAGGCTGGATTTTTCTCCACCTGGAATGCGTTGGGTCGGTACCATCGAAAAAACAGGGAGCCAATTCCCCAAGTGATATGGATCAATGTATTGTGTACCGAACAGCAAGTCTTCCTGCTGTCACGATAACTCCATTCTTACTTGGCGCAAAGAAAGATTGTTCTAAAGATCCTTCCAGAGAGTACGCCCCTTGATGAGCCAGGAGGTTCCAAAGGCGAACAAGGCCAGCGTTTCCAAAGCAAATACCGGACGTAAGGTGTCCAACCAGCCGAAACGCCCCACCAACACCAGGTGATACAGGAACAATACGGCAATACACCCCAGCATCAACCATCCACAGACACGATACATGGTATTCCGGATTCTTTTACGACCCACGGCCGGTGTATTATCCTGAGTGAGCGTGAAGATACATAGTGAAATGATGGCCAGAGTAATAAAAAGTAATGCCGCAAAAGTCAGATGCAGGTACTGAACCAATACGCAGGGACTCATCACCGGAAAAAATGCCACCCCTAAAGCAAAAACAGCAGCAAGGGAAGCCAATACGCTATCGATCCGGTTATACCCTTTGTAGGAGAACAGGAACAAAGCTATGGCGCACAGGATGCCTACAAAAAAGTCGCGCATGTTGGTGCCATAGTACTGGCTGATCGAACCCAAAACCGTACCAGGCCCGTTCGGCACAAACGATCCGGCTAGAAGCAGCACGGGCAGTGCAAAACCAAAAATTCCAATCATACGTCGGGTTTGTAGGTAGGATATGGCATACTCTTCCGCCATTCCATACGCTTTTCCTTTGGAGAATACGTTCATACAGGTGAAGTTTTGTGTAAGGCCAACTAAGGTAAAAGAATCAACCGATCCTGCCTAAGAACTTCCTTCCCATTAATTAACAACACCCCATAGACTCCCGGCAAAAATGCAGATACATCCAGTACAGTTCGATTCGAATTCAGCGTTTGCCGGTAGATTTCCCTGCCCGAAGCATTCACAAAAACCACCAGATTATCAACGTCTCCCGCTTCATAGCTGGCAATAGCCACCCAGTCCTGCGCCGGATTCGGATATATCCAGTTCTTTTCAAACGTTTCACTTAGAAGCTCTACCCCCGAATTTTGGCGGTATTCGATGCTTTGCACCCCGGAAGAAAAATTACCTGCTTCCACCGCATTAGCCTTCAGTTCTAACTGTACCTGACCCTCGGCAAGCGGCCTCAGCTCCACGGCTGCGGAATCGGCAAAGCGATACGCTGCATTTTGGATTTCCACCTTACTGGTATCGTAGGGCAAGCGCTTCGCTCCAAAATAAACCTGAGCATAAAACATGGTATCGTGCGTAGGAGAGGGCGATGAAAACACAATCAATGGCCGGTTGGGAACCTGCAGGGTATAGGGTTCGCCGGCGAAAGAGGCAGCGGTGGCTCGTTTTCTGAAATAGACCGTTGTACCCGGTTCGAGTGCCAATGGAGCATCTCCACCCCATTCCGGAGTGTCAAAAGAAAGGGTAACATCGTACTCGCAGGTGTCACTTACATTCTCGAGGGTCGTTTCGTCTTCATAATTTATACTGAAAGCTAACGCTTCCGGCCGGTTAGGCACCTGCAAGGTGAAGGGGGCTCCGGCAAAAGAGGTAGTGGTAGCGCTTTTTCTGATACAGACCGAGCTACCCGGTTCGAGTGTCAATGGAGCATCCTCACCATATTCCGGGGTGTCAAAAGAAAGGGTAGCATCGTACTCGTAGGTGGCACTCACATTTTCCAGGGTCGTTTCGTCTTCATAATTTATGCTGAATGCTAAAGCTTCCGGCCGGTTGGGGACAGGCAAGGTTTGAATGCCGGAACCAAAAGACGAAGCCGTAGCCAACCTTCGAAAGTACCAGGTACTTCCGGGTTCCAGATTAAGATGCTCCCCCACCCCAGTAACGGAAGGATTCATACCCAAATCGAAGGAATATTCAAATGGCGGATCGATAAGCTCAGAAGTACGCTCATGAATAAAATCGATTGTAAAAACGGGTACGGATGGCAAAGCCGGCACCACCAGGTGTTGCACTGCCGAGCGAAAAGAAGACGAGGTGGCCTTTTTACGAAAATACAGATCGGTTCCCGGTGATACGGCCACAGGAGTACCCGTACCGTCAAAGGCCGGGCTCATGCTGCTGAGCGAGCTGTACTCGTACCCGGCACCCACCGCACTCTGGGTTTGTTTCGAAGAAAAATCAATTCCAAATCCCGGTTCTGCCGGTCGATCAATTATCTCCAGGCTCTGTGTGAGCGATGTATGGTCTTTATCGCGAAAATAGAGGGTCGAACCCGGAATTACGGTAACCGGCACACCTTGTCCTTGCGTCCAGTTTTGTTGATCGGTGCTGTACTCGTGTTGAGAAAGCACATTTTCTCC
>QKEH01000149.1 GCA_003252385.1 Bacteroidota bacterium
CTGCGAAACGGCACAGTCTGCCAGTGCCGGCTCCAATACCCTACCGGCCACCGATAGCTCGGAGTACTGGTACAGCTATACCATGGCAGGCGATAACATGCTGATTATTGAAACCGATCTTGGAGGAGGCTATTTCTCCGTCAACAGTGGCTGTAGCGGATACATTTACCTCGAAGGCGGGTGGAGCCCGGTTGTTACAGAAGATTTATCTGCCGGACAGGAAGTTTATATTAAATTCGAAACCTTTAGTGGGGGCGATTTCAACTGGACGCTAACCGAGCACCCCGTACAAAAAGGCGATATTTGTGCTATCCCCGATACGGCACAAAAAGGAACCAATACTCTGCGCAGCACACCGCTTGAATACTATTGGTATCGTTATATCATGCCCCGCGATGGTAAATTGGTGGTTTCTTCAACGGCCAATGAATATGTAAGTATTTATAACGATTACTGCACCAATTGGCCTGAGTCCCTGGCCGGTGGTTCTCGGCGGGCGGTAACGTCCCAATTTTGCCGGCGAAGAGCTTTTTATTCGTTGGGAGACCCAGGGAGGTGGCGATTTCGAATGGAACATTAGCATCGAAGAGATTGCCGATGGCGACAAACCATCAGGAGCCATTCCGGCATTAGAAGGAACCAACACTGTGCCGGCAACTACCAGCAGCTACTACTGGTACGCTATTCAGGTTCCGGCTGAAGGGGCGCAATTAAACATCACGGTGCCAACCTATAGCAGCATTACGCTTTATCAGGACTTCTGGAATCCGTATTATTATTATTCCCAGGCGTATGGCACCGAAGTTACCTTTAATACGCTGACACCCGGAGAGACTTATTACCTGAAACTCCCTCTCGGAAATGGTGGCGATTTTGACTGGACCCTGAGCTGGTCGGCTTTGGAAACGGGTGAAGCATGTTGGTCGGCAGCTACTGCACAATTGGGCCGCAATTCGGTTCCGGCTACCGATAAGAATTACTATTATTATAGCTATGTGATGCCGCAAAATGGAAAACTTATGGTATCCAATGACGATAATAAATACGTTCACCTCCATGTAGGTTCCTGTTTGCTATCAGGTAATCAAAGCTATGGAAGTGGAAGTGTTACCCTACCGGAACTTTTGCTGGGCGATACAGTAATCATTACATGGGAAACCTATTCGGGGGGCGATTTCGACTGGGAATTAAGCGTGGGTGCCATGGAGGCTGGTGAAGCATGCAGTGTTGCGGCCAATGCTACCGAAGGGGTAAACCATGTTCCCGAAACCAATGCCAGTTATTATTGGGCCACCGCTACTATTCCGGAAGGCTCCAAAGCCATTATCACCAGTACTGACGGAAATTATTTCCATACCCATCTGGGTACCTGCGACAATTATTATAGTGTGGATGCCTCCAGTGGCACAACCGTAGTTGCCAATTATCCTGAACCCAACCTGCTTTTGGAGTGGGAGGCTGATGGCGGCGATTTCGACTGGAACCTGCAGTTTGCAGCACTCGAAAGTGGCGATGTATGCTCCCTGGCCGTAGCTGCTCAAAGTGGCACCAATACCCTGGCCACCAGCAATCATCAGGAGTATTGGTACACCTATACCATGCCCTCGGCAGGCAACCTGGTGATTACCTCCGATGCTAACAACTATGTACGGATGCAAAAAGGCACCTGTGAATTGGCTACTTCATACGTTAACGGCAAAAACCGGGTAGAAGCTACCAACCTGTCCCCGGGCGATGAAGTCTATATTGTTTGGAGCTTGTATGGTCAGAATGTTAATTTCGAATGGGATTTGGCCATTGAAGCCCAGCAGTCAGGCGACAATTGCAGCCTGGCAGTAGGTGCCACGGAAGGAACTAATACCCTTCCTGTGACCGACAATTACCAATACTGGTATACGTTCACCATGCCCGAAACAGCCAAGCTGGTGATTGATTCCGAAACCGAAAAGTATGTATCGGTATATACCGGCAGTTGCGATGTGTTAAATTTTAAAGGGAATAACAGAAGCTCATTGGAAATTACCAACCTGGAAAGTGGTGATTTGGTTTCCATAGCCTGGAAAACCGAAGGTAGTGGAGATTTCGATTGGACGCTATCGATCGAAGCTTTGGAAGCCGGCGACAACTGTGAACTGGCTAAGACTGCGGAAGTTGGAGTGAATCTGATGCGCGGGATAGCCCTAAGTAATCACTGGTATACTTTCACCATGCCCTATGAGGCCCAATTGCAATGCAATGCCTATGAAAGTATCTTTCTTTTCGGTATGACAGGTAGTTGCGATTCATTATCTTATAATACTTATGGCTATTCCTCAATGCAAACCGAAAGCTATACAGCAGGGGAAAATGTGCTCATACAGGTACAGCAAATGTATCCGGGAACTGTGGCCTGGTACCTGAATGTGCAGCGCACACAGAGCATTAGCTTCCCGGCCATTCCCCGTCAGGATATCGATGCCGACTCACTGGTGCTGAATGCAAGCGCTTCGTCCGGGCTTCCGGTAAGCTACCGTATTATTGATGGCCCGGTTACTCTCAATAGCAACATGGTACATTTTAACGGTATTGGCAACGTAACCATCGAAGCCTACCAGAACGGTAACGATACCCTGGCTGCCGCCACCCCGGTACGCCAAAGCTTCCAGATTGCCAATATCAATTCCCTGGAGCAGGAACTGCTGCCGGAGCTTACCCTCTACCCCAACCCGGTATCGGAAAGCTTTTACCTGAATACCGGTAGCATTCATGCCGAACAACTGGCACTCTACACTCCCGATGGACGATTGGTACAACGCCTGAACCCGGCCGAAAATCATTTCGATGTTAGTGGCCTTAAACCCGGCATGTATGTACTGCAGGTGCAGGTTAACCAATCGCGCTTTAGCTATCGTTTGCTGAAACAGTAAACCGCAATAATCTGATTGAAACACGAAGCTGCAGGAAATCAATTTCCTGCAGCTTTTTCTTTGCCTCAAAGCAACTTTCCGCCTATATTTAACACTTTGAAACCCGTTGGAAGGAAAACCGTTTTTTGCCTGTCTCAGGAACAAAACATCATGTTCCTGTATATTTTTTCGGAGCCTTAAAGCCTTCGGCTCCTTGGTTATTTCCACTATCTCCCTTTTTGTTTCATCGTGTTTACACAAACCTTTTCATGGAGGCTTACTATACCCACCTGAATTCGCTGGTGAATAAAAAATAAAACGAATACGCCCATCTGGACACCCCCTTAACTGGCTAAACCCCTAACTGGCCGATGTTTACCTGATGCGATGAAAGTGGTAGAGTAACGTAATGTGCGAAAAACCTTCCAGGTCGTCCAATCCTTCGGCATACTCCGGAAACAGTTCAATGGTACCCTTCACCACTTCGGCGGCAATGGGCTGTATGGTCATATTGCGCACCTCGGTAAAGGGGGTATGGATAATGCCAATCGGGTGCAGTTGTATCGCGGGTCGTTCAGTGGCTTTTTTCATAACAGATTTATTTCACGTGATCCAATTGCAAGCGCATGCCGGTTTTCAACTGACGGCCTCCAAAAGCCCTATAGAATGCCGCCATAGCCGGTAATTCAGTACAGTGCGAGGGGTACACCTGTGTTACTCCCAACTCCTTCAGGTAGCGGATGGTTTCGTGGGTTTGTTGGTTTTCTTTCTGCAAATGCAAGCCTCCGGTAACTGAAAGCACCCGCCTTTGCCCGGTAACCTGTATGGCCCGTTCAATGGTGTTACAGATCCCCGAATGCGAACATCCCCCAACAACGTGAATGCCGTGATCCTCGATACAAACCAGAGCCGAATCGTCCGGCACAAAGTCGGGTTGGCTGTCGGCATTGACAAAAGCGGTGGTTTGTGACTCAAAAGCATTCAACCGGGGAATGCTGCCTAAAAAAACTATGGAATCGCTAATAAAAAAGGGGTCGGCCGTAACCAGCAACTCAAAGCGTTCTTCCAGTTCGTGACGCGTAAGTACAAGGCCCAGATTCCGGTCTTCGCCGGGATGGAAACGCTTCACAAAGGCATCGGGATGCAAAACCAGTTTCTTGTCCGAAATGTACCGCAATCCGTTGCCATGGTCCCAGTGACCGTGGCTTAGCACCAAACAATCGGCCTGCTGCTCCAGATCGATCCCCAACAGGCGGGCATTGTGCCGATACACATCGGTACTTCCGGTATCCAGGAGCACACAGCTTCCCTGATGTTCCACCAGGTACGAAAGGCCATGTTCGGCCAGAAAGCCGGCTCCGGCCACATTATCGGTTAAAATCGTTATTTTCATCGTTTCCAGGTTTTTCGTTAAGTAAGGGCTGCAAGGTATCCGGGCAGATTGTAGCCAAAAAACTGACCGACCTTTCGACCCGAAGCATGGAATTTTCGTCGTGCTTCCATGCCCGATTCAGTGCTTTTTTAAAGAAATCAGGGGCTCCCCGGGGATAACGCGACCGGCTATCCACAAATACCACGGTCGATCTGGCTTTGCTCAGCAACTGCTCCTGCTCGTTGAAGAATTCAAATTCGAACTGAAAGCGTACCTCCGGAAAGACCGGTATCAAGGTACGTATGGTAAGGAGCTCATCGTAGCGGGCGGGTTTTTTGTAATCGATCTGAAACGAGATTACCGGCAGCATCACATGATGAGCCTCAAGCACCTGATCGTGCACCCCCAGCTTCCGCAACAGTTCGGTGCGGGCCTGATGGCAATAGCTTACGTAGTTGGCATGGTAAACATAGCCCATTTGGTCTACTTCGCCATAGCGCGGTCGCAGGTGGAGGGTATCACAAATCATAGCAGCGTATTATAGCAATTTTTCGGCTCCCGAATACACACTCTTAACTTCCAAAACGGCTACGCCAAATCCTGGAAGGTCGGACCGGTTCCAGGTCTTCATATTATCGTATGCTGCGCCATGGGTATCGTAGCGAACTTTTCCCTTGATCTGATACGCCTTACGTTTCGAGGTGATAAACAAAACGCTGGCCTGATCGTTGGCGGAGATATTCCGCAGGGTTTTATCAAATTTATTATTGGCCACCAGTACCTTATCGGTATCAAAAAGCGACACACAGGTAGCATAAATCGAATTGGGTACTCTATCTTCCGAAATGGTGGTCAATACAGCAGGACCTTGCATATCGCCCCAGGCTGCGGTTACTTCTTCAGGTATTTTCATGTTTTCATTTTTGATTTGTGGACAGATGCACCCAAAATGCACCCCTCCGGTATTTGAATTGAACTCAGAGCCACTGCCGGCGCCGCAACAGGGCAAAAGCTCCTGTAGAACAGCTATTGCCGCGGGCAGCTATAGATCATCCCTTTGAATTGTAGGCCCACTTAAGATAGATGGACCCCCAGGTAAAACCTCCTCCAAAGGCAGAAAGTATAAGCGAATCGCCCGCTTTCAGCACAGGCTCCAGTTCCCACAGGCATAAGGGAATGGTTGCCGCAGTGGTGTTGCCATAGCGTTCAATGTTAACCATAATTTTCTCGCGGGAAAGCCCCATACGGGTTCCTACGGCTTCAATAATGCGCAGATTGGCTTGATGAGGAATATACCAGGCCAGGTTTTCCGGTGTAATGCCGTTTTTTTGCATCATGGCTACCGATACATCGGCCATACGCGAAACGGCTACCTTGAATACCGATTTTCCTTCCTGGTAAACAAAATGTTCACCGGCATCCACGGTCTGGTGCGATGCGGGCTTCAAAGATCCTCCGGCCCGCATGTAAAGGAAATCTTTCCCGGAACCGTCTACATGCATTTCGTGATCCAGCAGCCCCAGGGCTTCCGTGGACGGTTCCAACAGGGTAGCCACAGCTGCATCGCCAAATAGTACGCAGGTGGTACGGTCGGAATAGTCTGTTATCGACGACATTTTATCGGCAGCTACCACCACCACTTTCCGGTATCGCCCCGATTCGATAAACTGTGCCGCTGTTTGCAACGCAAAAAGGTAGCCCGAACAGGCTGCACTCAAATCGAAACCCCAGGCATTTTGCAAGCCCGCTTTCTCGGCAATCAGGCACGAGGTGGCTGGAAACATCATGTCGGGAGTAATGGTAGCGGTAATAATCAGTTCTACCGCCCCGGCCGGAGTATTGGTCTTTTGAAGAAGTCCCCGAACCGCTGCTGCTCCCATATCGGAAGTAGCCAGGCCTTCACCTCTCAATATCCGGCGTTCCTTAATACCCACCCTCTTGGTAATCCACTCATCGGAAGTGGCGACCATGGCACTCAATTCCTCATTGGTCAGGACATAATCGGGCAGATAAGCTTCAATACCCGTTATTTTAGCATAGGTTCTCTCCATATTTTTGGTATTAGCGGTGTGATCTTTTTTCGCAGGGATATGGCTGCGATCCGTGGTGCTTTTGAGCATGACATCCTGCTGTAAACATACCTGCCATTCTCAAAACCAGTATGCACAAAGGAATTTTGATGGTACGCCGTGGTTGAAAGCCGGTACCCGGTAGCAGCTTCCGTGTGCCGGGTGTAGGGGGGTATGTCTTGTGGGTCATAAGCGTTACCTATCTATCTGGTTACCATACTACTCCCAATTTGAAACGTACCGAACGACCCGTATCGTAGAAACCCAATTCGTGAATGGTCGACAAGTGGTCATAGTATACGGTATTCAACAAGTTGCTGGCATACACGCCAAGTTGCAATGTGGTTTTGTTCAGGTGAACTTTTGCCTGGATCAGGGCATGCAACAGGAGATATCCGGGAGTTTCTTCTTCGAAGGCATGCGGATGATGCTGTCCAAAGGCGTATACCGGGTTAATGGCCGCTTCCAATTGATGCCACTTGCCCATTTTTTCCCTGCGCAGCGACAAGTTCAACTGAATTTTATCCTGCGGAATAAAAGGAAGGTATCCTCCATCGTTCTGACGAGCCAGCACATGGGCATAGGAACCCTGTAAACCCAGTACCGATACCGGCCGCCACTCCGTTTCGGCTTCCCAACCATACAGGGTCGCATCCTGTTGCCGGTATTGGTAGAGCTGTAAGCCCTCCGGTGTGCTATCGTGGGTAGGCATTAAATCGATATAGTTGAATAGCCGGTTATAAAATCCGGCCAGGTCGATTTTCAGCGCTTCACGGTGCACGTGTATGCTGATATCGCCCTCCACGTTGCGTTGGTTCTTCAGGTTGCTGTTGCCCTGTTCGTAACGGTTGGCATGAATGCCATCCTGGGTAAGTTCGGCCATGGTTGGGGTACGATAAGCCGAAGCAATATTGGCCCGGAATAACAGGAATTCCAGTACTTTCCAGGTAGTACCGGTAGAAAAACTCCAATTGGTGTAGCTACGGTTGAGTTCGTCGAAGTGGTAATTTCCATTCGTATCCAATTGGGCAGAAATACGGTAGCGCTTGTAATCGTAGCGGAACCCCAGCTGATAAAACACCTCAGGAGTGAGCGCATACTGCCATAAGGCAGCCATAGCATGGCTTTCGCTCACATAATCGGGCAACACCCGTTGTGGAGCCGTGGCATTGCGGTTTTCCTGCCACATTCCCTGGTATACCCATACGGCATCGCTGCGTTCGGAGAACTGATAGCGGGCCTTAAGCTGACCAGTGACGCTCTTCAGCCCCATATCCACCAGGTTGAATGCCGGTGTGCTTCCCGAACCGCACAGCTGCCGTTCATTTTGCTGGTAGCTCCAATCCATGTAAATTTTTAACGGGCCATAAAACAGCGAGGTATTCGAGGTAAGCAGATGATTGTGCAGGTTCTGATACCAGTACTGATTCTGGTAACTGGTACTGGTAACTTCCGATAATGCCTGGGGAATAACCAGTCCCGGGGTGAACTGGTTGTACTGGTAATCGAACCGGAAAAGTCCGTTTCGTAAACGCATACCGGACTTGGCCTGCATGGAATAAGCCGTATAGCGCGAATTGATCACCCGGGCACCCGCCCCGTCGCGAAAGTCCATGGACGACGACTGGCCCAGCTGCAAACCTCCAAACCAGTTTTCCCGGCTGCCGTCCACAGCAGCGCCATAGGAATACCCCCCTCCGTTGGTACTATACTCCGAATGCCAGCGAGCGTGAACACTGTTTACCGATGCCGGAGGATAGGGCAGGAAATTGATAACGCCCCCCACGGCATCGGAACCGTAGAGCAACGATGCCGGCCCTTTACTGATCTCCACATTTTGTACCTGATCTTCGCTCACCAGGTAGGGATGATTGGTCGAGAACTGGTAATGTTCCAAACGAACCCCATTATTCAGTACCACCAGGTTAGCGGTCGATAAGCCACGTATCACCGGGAAAGCTATGCCGGAACCCTTGGTTACAACGTCGATACCGGGCACACGGGCCAGTTTCTTTATCAGGTTGCCCTCTACGGCACTTTCCAGAACGGTTTTTCGCACTTGTTCAATTTTAATGGCATTTTCGTGCTGGGTGGCAGTACGTCCACCGGTAACAATCACCTCCTGCGACTCAATGGCCAACACTTTCAGCTGCTGGTCGAGTACGGCCAAAGGCTGATTAAACTGATACGGCACCATGCTGGTTTCGTAACCCATGTGCGAATACTGTACGGTAAAGCGACCACCGGGAATACCCTGAATACGGTAATGCCCCGAGGTATCCGTTACGGTTCCCTTTTGCAATTCGGGGAAATACACCGCCACTCCCAGGAGCTTTTGGTGGCTTGCTGCATCGCTTACCACCCCTTCGAGCACATACTGGCCATGAACCATGAAAGTTATACAGCATAACCCCGCCAGAATACGCAACTTTTGTTTCATTTTTATTACAATTTTTAACGGATCACTGCCCGTATATCCACCGGACAGGCGGTCATGCTGTTTTTTGGTTTCATTCCCTACAGGGTTCTTGGGCAAGGGTCTTCCCCCTTCTATCAGATTAGTACATCCATTTCGTGCCGGATCGTTTCGGACAGCAATTCAAAAGCCGCTACCAAAGGAGCGCTGGTACTGGCAAAAATGGTCTTTCCACAGTCGCCCAGATCGCAGGCATCGCTAACCAAAGGAATCTGAGCCAACAGGGGCACGTTAAGTTCGCCTGCCAGTTCGGCTCCGCCTCCCTGACCAAAGAGGTAGTATTTTTCATCGGGGTGTTTCTCGGGAGTAAACCACGACATATTTTCCACCACCCCTAGAATTTCCACATCGATACCCTTGGTACGAAACATGGTGGCAGCCTTCCGGCCATCGGCCACAGCCATTTGCTGGGGCGTAATAACTACCAGTGCTCTGGCTCCGGGCAATTGTTGTGCCAGGGTGATGTTAATATCACCGGTTCCGGGAGGCATATCAATCACCAGGTAATCCAGTTTTCCCCACAGGGTGTTCTGCAGCAACTGTTTAAGCGCATTGGAAGCCAGTGGCCCCCGCCAGATTACTGCACTTTCCTTGTTCATTAAATACCCCAGCGACATGGTTTTAACCCCATAATTGCTAATGGGCGAAAATACCTCGCGATCGCCTTGTTTCTCCGTTATAGGATGTTGCCCGCTGGTGCCCAGCGCAAGGGGTACTGAAGGGCCGTACAAATCGGCATCGAGCAGTCCGGCAGCATAGCCGTTGCGAGCCAACGCCACAGCCAGATTGGTTGCCACCATTGACTTGCCCACGCCTCCTTTTCCCGAGGCAACCAACACAATATTCTTCACTTCTTCCATTGTATTCATAACATGTTAATTTAATCGTATTTCTTAGGGGACAAACAGACCTCGTTTTTCAGCGCCTCCCAAATGCTCCGGATTTGATGGCTGACGGGCGACTCAGGCCGGTATTCCAATATGGTTTTACCGGCTTCCATAGCCCAAACCACCTCCTCATCGAAAGGAATGCGAGCCAACAGGGGCACGCCTCTTTCGTTCAGGGAAGCTTCAATTTCACTTGAAATCTCGGGGCTGATGTCGTACTTATTAATCACCGCACACAGCCCGGTTTGAAAAGTGGCCGCCAAATCCAGCAACCGTTCCGCATCGTGCCAACCGGAACGCGTGGGTTCAATAACCAGCAACACCTGATGGGTGCCCGACAGGGAAGAAATGGTGGCACAACCAATTCCGGGCGGGCCATCGCTCAGGATGTAGTCCCGATTTTCGTTGCGGGCTAATTCTTTGGCTTTGGCACGTACCTGGCTGACCAGCTTTCCGGAGTTTTCTTCGCCCGGATCCATATGGGCATGCACCAATGTTCCGAAACGGGTCGACGATACGTACCAGAAATTATCGCTGTTACGTTTAGAATAAATGGCCTGTTGCGGGCACACGCGTTCGCACAGGCGACAACCTTCGCACTGAAAAGGGTTAATGTAATATTCTCCCTGGCTGTGGGTATGTATCGCCTCAAACCGGCAATGCTGGCTGCACAAGCCACAGGCTTTACAAAGCTGCGGATTGATGGTGGCCGTCCAGCCGCTGATAAACGTATGTTCTTCCTGAACGGATGGATGTAAAACCAGATGAAGGTCGGCCGCATCCACATCGGTATCGCAAAAAACACCCGATTCGACTACCGTAGCCAAAGCGGCCGTGATACTGGTTTTACCGGTTCCGCCCTTACCGCTGAGTACGGTGATCTCCTTCATGTTCTTTTATTTTATGTTGAACCACCTCCAGTAAGCCGGCATATCCTCCGGCAACCTCGACAGGCAATGTTTCCAGGAAGTTTCCCCGAGCATAACCCGATGCAAATTCGCGGCTAAACGGAATCTCGGCCAACAGGTCAATGTGTTCCTTCTCCAGATAGCTGTATACTTCGCTGCCGCCCAGTCCTTTTTTATTAATCACCACACCAAAAGGCAAATTCAGTTTACGCACCAAGGCTACCATCAACTTTAAATCGTTAACCCCAAAGCGGGTGGGTTCAGTTACCAGAATCACATAGTCGGCATCGGCAATGGTTTCCACTACTGGGCAGCTAGTTCCGGGCGGTGCATCGTAAAGTATTACTTCCCCTAAAGGGGAAATAGCCTTTTTCAATTCACGGATCAGCAAAGTTTGCATGGCCGAACCAATTCGAAGCCGCCCTTCGGTTAAATGGGCCAATTGACCCAGTTTATAATGATGGACGGCACCAATGGGCTCGGGACGCTCGCTGATGGCTCCGTACGTACAAGCCACCAGGCAGGCTCCGCAGGAATGGCACAAACTGGCATTTACCTGAGCAAACTTTACCGGAGGAATCACCACAATGGCATTGTACTCGCAGTACTCGGCACATTTTCGGCAAAATGTACAGCGATCGGTATCAATAGCCGGTATAAGCTGTTCAATTCCCTTTTCACTTTCCAGACAAGCTGCATGCTGAAAAAGCAGGGCATTAGGTTCTTCCACGTCGCAGTCGACCAAATGCACCTCCCTGCCCGCTTGTTTAAACTGATGAAATAAATTGGCCGAAATACTGGTTTTACCGGTTCCGCCTTTTCCACTGGCTATGGCAAGTTTATACGGCATATCTTCTTCTATCTTCTTGTCCTACCCTTCTTCAGGCTTGACCATGCAGGTTGCCAGGCACTCAAAACAAGCGGTAAGGCAATCGCTGCTGCGAATGGTTCTTTGTTAATGGTCGCAATAGTTGGCTGTAAGTTGCAGAGTTCCTTTCAAATGACTAATTACCAATACATTGGCATGCAATGATGGCGCTCCGACAAAAACATTCACGCCAACCTGATTGAACAGTTCAATGGCTTTATGCCCCATGCCTCCGGCTATGATATCCGTTACCCCCAGTTCGGAAAGCCAACGGGGCAACAAGCCAGGTTCATGAGGTGGTGCAGGAATCTTTTCTTCCCGGGCGATGTTATCGGCCTCAATGGTGTGCAACGCAAAAAATTTACAATGACCAAAATGCCCATCGAGGATGCCTTCATTGTTGACTGGCACAGCTATTTTTGTACGCATCGTTACTTTATTAAAAACGGTTTTACCTGTGTATTAAATTCCTGCTTCCGCATGGAAGCAGGAAGACTGCACTTATGAACTTATCATAGAACTCAAAGGGTGTAGTGGTCTGAGAGCGCCCTAACCCTGGAGTTGGAGCATTCTGCGGAAAGCCGGTTAATTGTGTTGGGAAGACCTTCTCTTCCCATGACCATGCCCGGCACCTGCGCCCTGGTGTTTACCCTGGCGTAAGCCTAAGCGGGTTTCATCTGCCTCCAACTTTCCGTTGCGGTTTTCGGGATTGCATTTACCTCTTTTTCGGCCTGTCTGGGATCCTTTACCTTCGGGGCCTGTTCGATCAAATCCTGGCATACTCACCTCCTTTTTTTAGTTATTACTCGTGTTGGAAACGGTTGACAATGTCCTGCACGGTGAGTGATTCATCCTGCAGAATCACCATTTGTATTTCAAACTTATCCAGCAAATCCTTGGCCTTGGGGCCAAAATCGCCGGAAATTACTTTTCCGATACCCAATTCCACCATCTTCTCTGCGGCTTTGGTGCCGGCTCCGTTACTGGCTTCCACCAAAACGTTCTCAATGAATTCTTCTATCTGATTGGATGCATTTAACACACAAAACCAGGCTCCCCGGCCAAATCGCCGGTCGAAAGCACTGTCGGCGGTATTGCCTGCTGCAGTTATTACTGTTTTCATCTGCTTACTTATTTTTAGTTGTCTGGAGAAGCATCCGTGTGCATAATCGTATTATCCCCGATTTGCAGGGATGTTTCATCCGGTTCGCATGTATTGGTCCATTTTTGTATCGGTGTCGTGCACATGGCTTCGCCCCTTACAGGGATATGCATAGTCACAGAACGACTGGTAACACTAATTTTTTAAAGGTTCCACACATTCCGATGCACAAAGCGGGCAGCTGTTTTGTTTGTGGCTGCGCGGAATGGTAAACCGGGCATGACAGCTTAAACACTCGTACCAGCTTTTATCGAGTACGGCATTACCATACACCGCTTTTATTTCGCGGGTTTCCACCAGCGCCTGGGCAATTTTCCGGCGGGCACTTTCATAAATCCGGGCAAAGGTGGGTCTTGATATCCCCATCAACCTGGCCGCTTCGGTATGGTGCATCAGATCGTAATCGGCCAGTTTAATAGCTTCGTATTCCTCGTACAGCAATTCAACACGCTCGCTGCAAAGCCCATTTACCCCGTAGGGTCTAAAACCTTGAAACCGGGGAGGTGCCACCACTTTTCTCAAACTTATTTTTCTGGGCATACGCAGGTTCAATTGCTTATTGAGAATATTCTCGATACAAATATAATGAGAATATTCTCATTTCAAAAACTTTTTTCGACTCCGTGAAAAACTAACCTTACCAAGTGCCAGCCGGATAGCCAGTCCAACTGCCCACGAGAGAATCAACAGAAATTTCTGTATCCCCATGGCAACCCTGGATTAACGCTTTTGAACCAACCGGAGAGTTACCTTAATCCAACGCATCGTATTGCATGCATCCAATAAACCGAATCCGATTTTAAGATCAGGCGCTTCCATTCGTGGTTGATGCTTCTGTTTCACGAACGGTATTTTCTATTGCCACTATTAAAACTATCTTACGCTTTTCAGCATTATTTAGGAACTCGTTTGAACTTTTGCTGATTTTTTGATCTATTAAGGCATTTTCATCGATACCGCTTACTGTTTGTCGTACATTAGAGGCTGTTTTCTTGTGTTTTTTAGTACTAGGCGATGATGAAATATAAAAAACAGCATGCTTCCCTATACCAGCAAATGGGTTGCTTTACTCGCACGTTTTCAATTTTAGTATCGAATCAAATGCCAGTTTCAGATTAAACCGGGAAAAAAATTTCAAGAGATATTACTATGCCCTTGGTGGATTTCCATGGAATAAACAGGATAAAATGACAGCACCTAAAAAACCACGAAAACAACTATGAAATCCACCTCTGCACCCAAAACAACTCCCCATAAGGGATATACCGTTCGAGTGAACCACCTGGAGCTGTGCTACGAAGATTATGGAGTGGGAAAGCCCTTGGTCCTCCTGCACGGATTTGGTGGATGTACACAAAACTGGCATCCCTTTGTTGCCCATCTCTCGGAGCACTACCGCCTGATTGTGGTCGATTTGCGCGGCCACGGTTATTCCACCAATCCTGGTAACACCTTTACACACCGGGAAGCTGCCCGGGACGTGTTCCTCCTGCTCGAAAAGTTAAGGATTGATCGTTTCTCGGCCATGGGAATGAGCACAGGAGGCATGGTACTGCTGCACATGGCCACCTGCCAGCCCCGGCGCATCGACTCCATGGTGCTCATCAGTGCAACGACCCACTTCCCCGACCAGGCACGTGCCATCATGCGCAGAGCCTCGCTGAACACCATGCCCCAACCGGTGCAAGCTATGTATCGGGAGTGTGCCAAGCGCGGAGACGAACAGATAAGTCAACTCATCTCCTGGTTCAATGCTTTGCACGATAACTGCGACGATATGAATTTTACAACAACCGATTTAGCCGCTATAACCGCTCGTACCCTGGTAGTGCATGGCGATCGCGACCACTTTTTTCCCCTTGAAATTCCAGTTCAGCTCTACCGTTCGATCCCGGATGCTTGCTTATGGATTATCCCTGGAGGCGACCACGTTCCCATTTTCGATGCCACGGTGCCATTCGCCAGCACAGCCCTGCACTTCCTCAATGACTCGGAAAGCACGGGAGAAACCTCATAGTTTCATGTTCTTCAGGAAGAGCTATCCGGATGCATGGACTGATGGCGTCTCCTCATTTCGCTTTATTCTTTTTTATTCCCCACTTCTTCCCTATTTTCGTGATCTGCCACCAGTACTCTTTATGCGCGAATACGAACGAAAACTTTTCGACAGTTCCCGAGCCATTGCCGACATGCTTACGGATGATATTGGCCAACATCCGGAGCGTTTCGAAGAAATGCTGGTATTATGCTTTCGCGATGAATACCCTTTGTCGATGCGTGCAGCACGAATTGTGGCCTTATGTACCGAGCGGCATCCCTTCTTGGCCCACCCCCACGTTTCCCGGTTGATTTCGGAATTGCCCACTCTGAAAACTGAAGGAGTGCGTCGGGGAATCCTTAAAATGCTGCTCGATGCCCATCCCCCGTTGCACGAAGACGACCTGGGCCTGCTGACCGATTTGTGCTTTCGCTGGCTGGCCAACCCCAAAGAAGCTATGGCAGTGCGTTATTACTGTATTGAATGGTTACTGCGGGTTACGGTAACGTACCCCGAACTAGGTATGGAACTCATGGAAATTCTGCAGGAAGTAGGCAAGTCCGATTCGGCCGGTTTGCAAAGTGCCAGTAAAAAAGCCCTGCAGGAATTACAGCGGAGCAACCCCTTGCTTAAATGAGGCATATCATTGACAGGTTGCGTATCAATCATCTGCCAACCCGGAAAGAATGCAATACGCTTTGGTTAAATTTATTGAGTGTTGGCACGAAAAGCAACCGTTTTTACACTCACCCTTCTGATCCCCAAATAAGAAAAACCAGCCCATTCTGGTCTGAAAATGGTTTTCCTGATCGGAGTTTATGGAAGGAAATAAGAGAAAAATAAAGTTTTAACGAGTTTTTGTGCAAGTACTTACCTAAATCCTTCCGGTCATGAATGATTTATGCCCTGTAGTTAAAGTCGATTCCGATCTGTGTGTCAATTGCCATGCCTGTATCACCGCCTGCCCGGTAAAATTTTGTAACGATGGCAGTGGCAATTATGTCAAAATTAACGACAATTTGTGTATAGGTTGCGGCAGTTGTATTGAAGCGTGCACGCATCAGGCCCGCAAACCCATCGACGATTTTGAACGCTTCCTGTATGCCCTGAACCAGGGTAAACCCATGGTGGCAGTGGTGGCACCGGCCGTAGCTTCAAACTTCCCCAACCTCTATCTCAATCTGAATGGATGGCTAAAACAAATGGGGGTTCAGGCTACGTTCGATGTAAGTTTTGGTGCCGAACTCACGGTAAAATCCTATTTGGAACATGCCAAAACGGATCCGGGCACCATCATTGCGCAACCCTGTCCGGCCATTGTCAGCTACATCGAGATTTACCGACCGGAGCTGTTGCCCTATCTGGCTCCTGCCGACAGCCCCATGCTGCATACCATTAAAATGATTAAAACCTTCTATCCCCAATACGCCCAGCACGAGGTGGCGGTTATTTCACCCTGTTTGGCCAAACGTCGCGAATTTGATACCACGCAAATGGGCGATTACAACGTCACCCTGCGAGCCATTTCCGACTACCTGGAGCAATCCCAAATTTCATTGCGCTCCTTTCCCGAGGAAGACTTCGACCAGCCTCCTGCCGAGCGTGCCGTACTGTTTTCCACACCCGGTGGTTTATTACGCACTGCCCTGCGCGAGAACCCCGAATTGGGCCAGGTAACCCGCAAAATCGAAGGTAAAGAACACATCTATCCCTATCTGGATCACCTGCATGCCAGTATTTCCAATGGGCATGCACCGTTCATTATCGACTGCCTGAATTGCGCCATGGGCTGCAACGGTGGCCCGGGAACCATTAACCAGCATAAATCGCCCGACCAAATCGAATACTTTATAGAGCAACGCAAACAACACATGATCGAAAAACATGGCATGAACCGCCTAAAACCCGCACAACGCCGCCGTCAGAAGGCCAAACTCGACAAAAGCATCAATCGCTACTGGCAACCCGGTTTGTATGCCCGCACCTACCAGAATCGTGCTGCCTACAACCAGTTGAAACTCCCCACACCCAACGAGCTGCAAACCATCCTAAACAGCATGGATAAGTACTCCCAGAATGACTTGTTCAACTGCTCGTCCTGTGGTTATGGTTCGTGCCACGATATGGCATTTGCCATTCATAACAAACTGAACTCGCGTGAAAACTGCCATCACTATAAAAGTAATATGTTGGTAAAGATGGCTATGGAGGTTTCCGATACCCTGAAAAAAATAAGCGATAACCTGCAATGTGTCAACGATATCATTGCCAAGTTCAGTTCTCTGAGGAGCGATTTTGCCATACTGAACCAGTCCATTGGAAAACAGGAGGAGCTCCTTCACGATTTTCAGGACATCGCCCATATGATATCCGGTATTTCCTTCCAAACCAACCTGTTGTCGCTGAATGCTTCCATTGAAGCCGCCCGCGCAGGTGAAGTGGGAAAAGGTTTTTCCGTGGTAGCCGCCGAAGTGAAACGTATGGCCGATCAGAGTGCCTTTGAGGTTCAAAAAATCGGCCCGTATTCCGAGAAACTAAAAACCCTGTTCAACGAAGTTTCCAACAAAGTGGCCAATGCTTCCGGCGAATTTGATCTGGGCACGCAAATGTGTATGTTGGTAGCTGCCTCGGTCGACGAAATACAGCTACTGGCAAGCAACCTGTCGCAAAAATCGGAGGAAATTGCCAGCATCGAAAAATCACTGAGTAAAAACGTTCAGAACACCTCCCGGAATAAAACGCTGAATTTGAACCATTCCCAACACACCCTACGTTTTATCAATTACTTGTCGTAATTACTTCCTGCTTTTTACAAGGAAAGTAACAAACTCCTTTTATCTATAATGCCCCATGCCACGGAAAGAGCATCTGGTGCGCTTTATGCTTTTTAGTATATAACAGTACCTGATTATCGGTAAAACTGCATCCACCAACAACTCTATATCTTAGTGATATAAAGCTATTTTGAATCACCCACAGGTTCTGTTATATACCAAGCATTAGCAATGGAGCATTACATTAAGATTTACCCCAAAAACCCTCACACTAAAAGTAAATCAACTGACTCTAATATAGCAACTTATAACTAGTTAAGTGATAAGTTAATGTATTTCTTAATCAGTTCTTTTTGCGTAGTATCAATTTTTGCCGGTTTTTGCATCTTATCTAAAATCTGAGTCCATTCCTGCTTTGAATATTGAGTGGGTAAATACAAATTATGGCAGCTGCCGCACCGGTTCATATACAATTCCCTACCGGCAATGAGCGTGTCTAGCGAAACACTCTGACTCTGTGCGTCAGCCTCTGTTGGTACATACAATACCGTTGCACAACCAAACAGTCCCAACAAAATTAAAAACACAGGTATTGTATATCTAAAACACATAGGAAAACAGTAATCTAAATTGAAGTTTTTCAAACTCATTTAAGTTAAGTGATGTATTGGTTTGCCCTTTAAATGATTTAATCTGTGGTAGTGCGGTCAGATTTATCCAGAAGTTTTCCATGGCATACGAAATTCCTAATCCAGAATACAAGGCACTATGTTCGAGTTCGCCACCTTCAATCACATTCTTATAAGAATTCTCAAGGGTTAAAGCAAATGCAGGAGAAAACGAATAAGCAAGAGCCAAATTGAAATCAGCCTTCTGTTCCTTTTCCCATTCCATTTCACCATGTTCAAATTCAGGTTCAACTTCAAGTTCATAAATAGCGTTAGCGGCAATGGTAATGCGATTTACTTTTTTATCCAGTATTAATTTCCCTTCCAATTCATATTCTTTGCTTCCAATACTATATTCACCATAAAGAGCTAATCCAAAAGGATTTACCACCGGATCCAGTAGTTTTAACTTCCACTCATTCGAGAAACTGATTTCATTTTCTGTATCAAGAAATTTAATTGAATCATCCTGCTCTGAAGTGGTCTTTGATGTCAGATTAAGATAAAACGCGGTTTGCAGCTTTCCGCCCAAACCAATTTCAAACTCTGTCCTTTGGTCAATGCGTGAATAAAAATCTTCTCTCCCGGTTCTCAATGTATTCCATATTTCCAGTTCTTTCTGCCCTTTACTTAAAACTGTACTCTGATACGTGTACGTAAACAAGCGGTCCTGTGCCGAAATCGTTAATGCATTCACCAGTAATCCAATCACTAAAATCCTTTTCATCATCTGTGCTTTTAAATCATTAAACAATGATGCAAATATGGATAAGTGTACAAAATCATTGAATCCCAATTTATAGGGATTTTCAGATCTTGAGTTCTTCATGCAGATATGGCAGCATATGCCAACTTTTTGACCTTCGATAAGAAATAATTAACTGAATGATTTCTTCCACAAATTAGTGCCAGCCTTTGAATATAAGAGATGCTTGTTGGTTGGAGGTATCCGAAACTGGTCTGTTGCGCCAGCATCCTAACACCGACTACCGGTCACCTGAATTTCAGTATCTTCCAATTGGGTATTTTAAAAGTGCACCATGCACCTGTCCACCCGGATGCCCTGACATTGCTATCATAAAAGCCCCTATCAAGGTGTATCCATTGCACTCAGATTACCCCGTTGGTAACCCTCGGGGTTCACACGCAAGGGGAGCAGGGCCCATTGGTACAATTTTCGGTACACCGTTTCGTCGGAAAGTTCGGCTTTCAGCTCCGAAACCTGATCCGGACGCACTTCCAGAATTACTTCCTCCGGCATCATCCGAGCCCGTACATCGCGATAGCCGCGCGAAACCAGCCAGGCTTCCAGTGCATCGATACGCAACAGCTTTTCACGGGTAATGGCCAGCCCGTGGGGAATGCGGGTAGCCAGACAGGCTAATGCATCTTTATCCCAGGTAGCCAGGCCTGCCTGCCTGCTCAGTGTTCTGATCTCCTGTTTGGTTAATCCCGCCTCCAACAGCGGACTACGCACGCCTCGTTCCTTCAAGGCCTGCTTACCAGGCCGATAATCGGACTCATCATCCAGGTTCGATCCATCCACCACCGTGTAAAACCCATAAGCCTGAGCCGTGAGAATCAGTTCGTCGAAAAGCAATCCTTTACACAAGTAGCAACGGTTTTGAGGATTTTTCCGAAACGCTTCGTGCGATAAATCTACTTCGCCAACCCGTAACAGACGGGCTCCTGTATCCCGTGCCAGCTCTTCCACCCGATTACGCTCCCGTTCCTGCATTAAAACCGAATCGTAATAAATTCCCACGGCATTCGATCCCAACACCCGGTTTGCCATATAGAGAAGAAAGGTACTATCCACTCCGCCTGAAAAAGCAACTGCCACCTTTTCCATGGATCGAAGCAGATTCTCGAGGTAAAGTAACTTTTCGCCCGTGTTTTTTAGATCCACCATTTCTTAAACTTAAAGTGTGTTATCCGCTTCAAAAGTAGAACATGCAGGGTATTAATCCTAAAAATTGCACCGTTAATCCCGCATCCTTCCCCATTTATCAAAGGCTCGCTTTTAAATTGACTTTCAGGGTTTAACTTTGATTTCCCATGAATGAGAACCTGTTAAACCCCTTCCCTACAGTACGCTTCCAATGTATTCCAAGGAAACCTTCCTCAAATTGAGTATTATGAAAAACCAACCCATTTTTCCCTTATCCATTCGTGCTATCGCCCTGCTTGGTCTGATGTGTATCGAATGGTGGGTCGTCCATCCGGCCTGTGCACTTCCTTTTGAAAAAGAGTTAACCATTAGCAATTGCTTCTGGACCACTACCACCGATTGCGATGAAGACAGTTACGCCAGTGCCCGCTGGCTGGTGGTGGATATGTCAGGGAACAGCCCTTCCAATACGGCCTATATACAGGTGGTGGCCTACTACGGTGAGGTGGAAGATGTTTTGGCACAAACCTCCGTTTTTTCAACACCGCTGGTGCGCCGCTCATTCTGGGTGTATGGCATTAATCATTTTCAGGGAACTATTGCCGTATTCATACGCGACGGGGTATCGAACGAAGCCATGGCAACTTACGGCTTTTCCGCCACACGCTTTGAATCGCCGGAGAACGATAAATCCGTAAGTCTGGCGTTTGGTGACTGGTCGACTTTCGATTACCGCGATGATGATGGTGACGGTTACTATGCCTACCATCGTCTCGATGTAAATTACAACCTATGCCCCGACAACGTTTCGCAGGACATTTATTATATGGTATCGGCCTGTAAGCATCCCATTATGGCAGGCCCTTGTCCGTATTATTACACCCCGTCCTACTCGCTGGATGAAGCCGGAGAACTTCTCAATGTAATGGTTGGCGGAACCAATGGCGAACTCGATTCCGGCCTGTACCAAATCGATGTAGTCGCTTACGATGCAACTACAGACGATCAACTTACCGGATTTAGCATGATCCAATTCGATAAGAAGCTCGAAACTGCAGCCCAGGATGCCACGCCGCCGGTCAATTTCTCCATCGGACTGGTCTATCTCGACGATTACCAGACCGATATGGACGGTGATTTGTACAGTCGCGCGCGCGATTTGTATTTCGATGCCAATGTGAGTTCCGGAACCTATACTCTTACGGCAAAAGTCCTGTATAAGATCGCTTCGGAAGCGGCCTATAATAACTACTATACCTTGGGCGAGTTTACCATAAGCGGAAGCACCCAGGAATTTCAGTCGATGACGCTGGGTGTACCTACCGGACAGCTGGATTCCAATATTTACGACTTTAAAATTGAGCTTTACCTGGGAACGGCTCTGGTTGCCCAAAAAGATCAGACCGATGATAACGACTTGAACGACCAATGGTTCGAAACGCCCTTACAGGATGCCTCACTGCAAATTGAATCGTGTACCTGGGCAGAAACCTATGATTTCGACCACGATGGCACCCCAAGCATGGGCGATTTGCATGTGGAGCTGAATACCATAGCAGATGCGGACGATGTCTACCTGACCCTATTTAGCGTTTGCGGCGATATGGTATCCTATCAAGACACCACCGGTATTTTTCTTCTCGATGGCAGTATGGACACCACCTTCCGATATGGATTTTCGTCCCTTGCCTGTGGCGGACAGGTACTACTGATACGTGCTTCGAGCAACGACGTGGAAGATTATTGCTCACTAGGCATGACTCCCAGCTTTGAATCCATGGCCAACGATACCTATTACGAGATCGATTCCATATACTGGGCCGATACCATCGATCAGGATCACGACGGCTATTACAGCGCTGCCAAACTCATTGTCGATGTTGATGGCGGCCCCTATAGCCAGGAAATGTACATTCCGTTGTCGTTATGCAAGCATCCCATTCTGGCAGGCCCCTGTCCTTATGATACGGTTTATTTTGTGGTCGACAGTGCAGGCCGTGCCGATTCCTGCGTACTGGAAATTGGATGGCCCGGAGACGAACTGCTCTACGGAAGTTATCAGGTGGCCTTTACCGTGAACCATCCTGTAACCAACGACTATATCATAGCTTGGCAATATCCCGAAGACTCCATGCGCTTTGAACCACGCAGCACCGATCTTGTTCCGGAGCTTTGGGGATCCATGGCAGTGGAAGCCATCGACTTGTTTCCCAATCCGGCCAACCAGGAGCTTTATCTACAGTTTCAGAAACCCGTAACCGGTACCTGCAGTATTTATATTATGGATACCCAGGGAAGAGCTGTATACCAATACCTGCTAACAGCATCTGAGCAATCAGCTCCGTTCCGGCTACCAACCGCATGGCTCCCGGAAGGTTTGTTTGTTCTGACCGTACGAACTCCACAGAACAACTACACACATAAACTCTGGATTCAACATTAAGATGAGCTTTCAGAATACTAACAAAAAGAATACGAGCTTAACCTGTAAAAATGAATAAAATCCCTGCAAATAAGCTACTCATCGCGCTCACTTTCCTGGTTCTTCCACGGGTTCTTACTGGCCAGATTACGATAGATCATACCTGCACCGATATCACCAGAGTTCCTCAGTGGGCCATCGATTCCGCAAGGTCGAAACTGCACATTGCTTACGCCCATACTTCGCATGGCAGCCAGATTACCGAAGGAATGCGTAATCTGGTGGCTTTTGCCAACGACGGAGGCAAAGGCTTGAACCTAGCCGAAAACAGCTTCATCTATTCCAACGGTGGCTATCAGGGCTCCCTCGACCTGCACGATGGGTTTACCCCGGGCGATGCAGGTTATTTTCCCCTGTGGTACAACAGCACCATAGCCTATCTCGAGAAACCCGAAAATGCCGATGTCAATGTGGTAATGTGGGCCTGGTGCGGTCAGGTCGGAGAAAAATACCAGGAAGATTCCTTATGGCTCACCTACCTGCTGCCCATGTCCCAACTTGAGGCTGCCTATCCGCAGATCAAGTTTGTATACATGACCGGCCATCTCGATTTTAACAAACGATTGACGACTAATCCGGGTAACGATTCCATACGCAGTTTCTGCCGCAATAACCACAAAGTGATGTACGACTTTGCCGATATTGAAAGCTACGGCCCCGACGGTACCTGTTACAAATACAACGGCAGCGATAACTGCAGCTATTACAGCCCAACCGGCGACTCCCTGGGAAACTGGGCGGTGGATTATCAAAACAGCCATACGGAGGGGGTCGATTGGTACAATTGCCTTTCGAGACACAGCCAGCCCTACAATGCCAATCTGAAAGCGTACGCAGCCTGGTGGCTCTACGCCACCCTGGCCGGATGGACCAACTGGTTTCCCACATCGCTGGAAGAAGGAAATCCGGAAACGGAGGGGGAAACCCCGGATGCAGCCGGGACAGAAGAACCGAAACTGGAAGTGGTATCCGAAAACCCGGCCACCCACCAGGTGTGCCTTCAGCTGAACCACCCCACAAAAAAGACTGTTTTTACCACCCAACTGATAGATACCTATGGAAGAATCCATCCGAACTGCATTCAAACCGAATCGTTTTCTGAAACTTCCTCTATTGTGGTAAAAACCCGGGGATTATCCGCCGGAATCTACTACGTTTGGGTACAATACGGAAAGCAAGTACTCACCCAAAAAATCATCGTGATCTAATTCCCTCCTCCGATCAGGATAAAACAGAACCATCCATTTGGGTTTATACCGACCCAACGTGTCGAAACTTTTACAGTTGTCGGGCAATACTATCTGCCACGCGAAAGGCATTGGCATATACGGTCCAGGTTGGTGTAACACTGCCCCCGGTGGGCATAAAACTGCCATCGGAGATAAAGAGATTTTCTACCTCGTGAGCGCGACACTCCGAATCGAGCACCGATGTCTCCGGATCCTTCCCAAAACGGCATCCTCCGGCAACCAGATTGGGCGAAGGGCTTCCATTAATTGAAGCGCTTACCTCCTGCGCACCCATCTGCCGAAGTAACTCCTTGCCCTTTTCTGCCAAAAATTCTCCGGGCAACAGATCGGCCGGATGATAACCTGTCCGTATCTGAGCCACCGGCAATCCAAACAGATCCTTAACCCTTGAGCTCAGGCTGATAAAACAATCAGGATTGGGATGCCAGTCGCAAAACACCTCAAAATTGAGCCGAACCCGTTCCCTGAATTCTTCGACAAGCGCCTGCTTCAGGCCAGAACCCCAAAGAAGTTTTTCTTCCTGATTCTTCACTTGTACTGCCCGGCGTATCGGGTTGGCATGAGCCTGGAGGAAGTCGATGGTACCTCCTTTGATCCGACCGGTTTTTTCGGTGTCAATTACATACCAATCCTGCAAGGCCCGGTTCACAAACAAGTGGTAATCGTTCATGGCACTAAATTCGTCTGCCGGATAATCGCCGGAGCGAAACACTCCGCTTCCCAATCCACCACCGGAAAACAACAGGTTTTTACCCACCTGCCCCGACCGGTTGGCCAAACCATTGGGAAAAGCCGAATTAGCCGACAGCAACAACAAACGCGATGTTTCAATTGCCTGACAGGCTACCACAAATATCCGGGCATCCACATTCCGGCGTTTCCCCCGGGCATCAAAATACCGGACATGGGTCACACGACCCTTACGGCCGGTAACCAGCTGGTACACCAGCGAATGGGATCGAATATCGCAGTTCCCGGTTTGTATGGCCGCATTAAGCAGTGCTGCACGCGAACTGCCTTTGGCTCCAGTGGTACATCCGTAGCTGCCGCAATAGGCCGAATAGGAACAAGCATTTCGCTGGTTATGTGGAACCGACAGAATGGCTCGTGCCAACGGCAACGGAGTGTAGCCCAAAGCGGTTGCTGCCCGATCGAACTTTTCCGCGAAGGGATGTTCCGTCAGGGGCGGAAACGGATAATCGGGGGTAGACCGTGGTTCCAGGAAGGCGTGCTTTACTACCCGGCCAGATATCCCCACCAGGGATTCAACCAGGGTGTAATAGGGTTCCAGGTCATCGTAGGTAATTGGCCAGTCGGTAGACGTATCGCCCTCGTATTGTCCAAACTCACTGGCCAAACGGAAATCAATCGGTTTAAGTCGATGAAAAAAGCCGCTCATCAGGTTGGAGGAGCCTCCAACCATACAGCCGTTCCAGAAGTCGGGACCGCTGCGGCTGTTGGAAACCGCTTCCCAGTTACCCTTTTGGTTCCGGGATTCAATTACCTGAGGTTCGTCCTGCAACGAGGGTGTGTAGGTACTCCGACGGCAGACGGCAATTTCGTCCTTGGTAAAGTCGCCCTCGTTAAACCAACTGCCTTTCTCCAGCACCAGCACCTTATATCCCTTTTGCGACAAGGTATAAGCCACAGGCCCCGCTCCTGCACCGCTTCCTATTATACACACATCATAATCCGTAGCCATAAGTTCCGTATTTAACGGTTAACGATGCCTGTGGATAACCGGCACTGTGATTCAGCCATTTCCAACCTGCCTGATTGCAATTTATCGCGTAAGCAGGTGAACCCAGTAAGGCCTCCATAAGATAGGTCATCAATTTAGACAACCAACGCTTCCCCTTTTTCTGGGCTTCCAGTTCGCGCAGTACTTCTTCCCTGGCTTCGGTACCCAAGCGGATGAATTCGGCATTGTACTTATCCTTGGCCACCTGACGCAGCCAACCGGTACCCTTTTTCAACAGTTCGCTACTCCGTCTTTCCAGTTTCGGGTCGTTCAGCACCCATTCCAGATAGTCTACCGGGCGAATTTGATCCAGTCCGGGACCGTTACCATCGTCGGGAAAGAGATGGGAAAAAACAGCTTCCAGCAATTTCCGATCGCTGGTATTAAATAAAAAGTATTCGGGTGGGTCGGTAATTTTGAAGATTCGCCGACAAGCCTGCATGGGGATCAACACTACCCCCGAAACGAACAGGGTATTGCGTATAAACCGCCGGCGGCTCGAATGCATTTGTGGTACAGGTAGCTTATGAAAAAACGAATGCATAACTCTTAGATTCAATATCAGAGGGCAACTCGTAAACGAGGCCAATACCTGATTTGACCAAATATAAGCATTTACGTACAGAGTACCCAGTACTTTGTACTCACTACAAAAACAGAGAATGCCGCGCCCTCACTTGTACCTAACTCTTGAAAAAACTGATTGACGCCAACAACTTGCTTCCCTAACTCAGAGCCACTCCCAAACTTGGATAGTATGCCTTTTGCCTTTCAACTATCGAAAAGCACAAAAAGAAAAAGGCTGATCCGAAAGATCAGCCTCTATGATTAAACGAATTATATATTATAACTAGTTATACCAGTTTAACATTTACTGCATTTAATCCTTTACGACCTTCTTTTAATTCGAAAGTTACATCGTCATCCTCGCTGACTTTGTCAACCAGTCCGGTTACGTGTACGAAGTGTTCTTCGCCAGTTTCATTGTCCTTAATAAATCCATAACCTTTGGATTCATTAAAAAATTTTACTTTTCCTTCTTTCATAATAATAGTTAATAATAATGCATCAAATATATATGATTCTATGATAATACGTATCGACTTATTCAAAAATTCATTTCAAACGAATAAGAATTTTATATCTACCTTGCCTGAGGTGACTGTGCAATGGATACTAAAGTCCAAATTCCCATGCAGATACAGCTATTCAAATGCTACATATTCAAAGGGGAAAGTAGCATCGGCTCGTAAATCGTCGCCCAGTTCTTTCATGTCGTCGTCGCCAAAACGATAGTACCAACTGGCCTTAATATCCTTTTTGTCCAGGTAGGCTTGCTCCATCAGATGGAAAAGTTCCTGGAAGATTTTAGTAGAGGATGAACTGATAAAATCCATTTTGAAGCTAAAGGTAGCATGAATCGAGGGTTGCTCAAGATAAGCCCTGACCTGCTCCATCACCGGGGCAAAAAAATCAAAAGAATTCGATGGTAACGAACGGCCCTCAATGCTAAATTTCCCGGTAGCGGGATTAAAATCAACAGTAGGAGTGTCGTAAGTTCCCTTAATGTTAATGCCTGTAATCATAGGTTTAAATTTTCTTTTCCTAACTAATTTAAGAAAAGAAAACCAGTAATAACAGTATTTTTTGCTGAAAAAGCACCCTAACGCCGGGCAGAATGGCAGAAGCACGGTACAGGGCTGTTTTTTGGAAGTTTTTTTCTATATTTATGTATCAATGTCGTTTAGTTAGTGAAAATATTTCAACCCCAAACCCCTAAAGGGGCTTATAGAACGGATGTTCAAGTCCCCTTTAGGGGATTTAGGGGTAAATTTAAAAGATCTAAAATCCTTACCTAAACGACATTGATTTATGTATAGTCAACTTTTCAGCACATGAATAGAAAACGGTCACGAATCCTCTCCCTGCTGCTGTTGCTGATCCTGTGTTCCTCGGGATTGCAGCCCGAGTCTGCTAACCAGGTGGTTGCCTTCGGTGTAGTTCGGTATCAGGGACAAAAACTGGGAGGAGTATCCGTTAAGGTTTATCAGGACGATCAATTGATTACAAAAATGGTAACCACCCCAAGCCGGGGCTATGGTTTTCAACTGGATTACAACACCCAATACCGGATTGAATTTTCAAAAATAGGTTTCCTGAAACAACAGGTACTCATCAACACCCAGGTTACCAACGAGGTACTTAGCTATGGCGACCGACTACTCTGGGAACCAGACTTTAACCTGATACGGACCATTCCGGGTCTGAACACCACAGAAATTCCGGAACCCGTTGCCTGCTACCATTTTGATGAAGAATACTGGGGATTTGTGGAAAACCCGGAATACCAACTGCAAATGGCTCCCAAATTGCGGGCTTTACACGATACCCTGGCTCGATTCCAGAAAAGAATTTTTCTTACTGAACAAAACCGGGGCGACTCCCTCCTGAACGAAAAGCAATACCCCGAAGCCATTCTGGCATACAACAGAGCCAGCGAATATCAACCCAATGATACCGAACTGCGAAAGAAAATTAAATCGGCAGAGAAATTGCTTAAGGGTCAAAGCTCTGCCGATGAATCGTACCAGGAGGCTATTGAGAAGGCCGATACGTATATGGCTCAGCAGAATTACAACGATGCCGGCTCCTACTATCAAAAATCACTGCTGTATCAACCCGATGCTTCGTACCCGGCCAATAAGCTGTACGAAATTGATTCCATACAATCCTATGCCTGGATAAAACAAAACGATGCGTACGAATCCCTTCTAGCTAAGGGCGATTCCTTACTTCAGCATAAACAATACGAACCTGCACGAAACAACTTTTGGAAGGCGGCTTCAATATTTCCGGAAGAAGCGTATCCCAAAAAACAGCTTGTATTCCTCGACAGCCTGCTGAAACTGGATGGTAACGGATACCAAGAGTTGCACCTGGTCGAAACCACAGCAGATCCGCACAGCAATTCCAAGAGTAAGGATAGCGTTCGTGTGCAAGCCTCAGCATCCACAACGCTCCGGGTTCAGGAAACACTTCCCGGAACCCAGCCCGCTATGCAAACCGTAAAAGACACTACCCTGCCAGTCCATACAATTCCCGCGGTGGAACAGAAAACGGAATTCCTTGCCGAAATTCTTGATTCTGCCAGTATCAAAACTACCATTCCTGCCAGTCCAATACCACTCAAAGAAACTACGGATGAGACCTTACATAGCTCCAACCGCCAGGAACCCGTAATGACTGAAGAAGAAATTCCGTTGGAAACCATTGCTCGCCTGCAAAAGAAACTGGCTGTGGTGAGGAAGGAAGGAAATCCGAAGGCTGAGGCCGGGATATACGATGAAATGGGTCGTTTGTACCAAAGCGAATACCAGTTAAACAAGGCCTTGGAAGCCTATAAGGCTTCGTTGAAAATTAAGCAACATGTGGGCGATAAAACGGGTGAGGTTCAGGTGCTCAGTAATATTGCATCCGTATTGTACGACTCCGGTCAGTACCAGGCTGCGGTGGCAGGTTTTGAACAGTCTCTGGACATGGCCCAGGCCCTGGACGACAAACCTCAAAGTGCCAACATTATGGAAAGCATTGCTATGGTCTACGAACATACCTACCGCTACGATGAGGCACTGCAAAAATTACAGGAGTCGCTGGTAATCAAAGAGCAGTTAGGCGATGAGACAGCAGTAAGCGCCGTGCACGAAAGCATGGGATCCATCTACTACGAACAAAACCAGTACGACCAAGCCATTGCCGCATTAGAAAAAGCTGCCCGCATAGAAGCACGCATTGAGAATAAAAACGATCTAAGCGCAACCTACAACAGCCTGGGAGCTGCATATTTTCAGAAGAATGATTTGAAGCAGTCGGCCGGATACTACGAAAAATCGCTGAACTATGCCCGCGAAACCAACAATAAGAAGCTACAAGCTCTTAGTCTGAACAACCTAGGAAACCTGAATTTTAGCAGCGAAAAATTTCAGAAAGCCATTGAATACTATCAGCAGTCGTTACATCTAAAGCAGGAAATAGCTTTTCAGGAAGGCATTGCAGCCACCCTGCATAACATTGGGAATTCCTTTTATAGCATGAAGCAATACGGGAAAGCCCTGGAATACTATAGTGCTAGTCAGGATATTGCACTGAAAACCAATCAGTACGAAATACAATGGCGCAACTATCGCGCGTTTGCCAAAACCTATGCTGCCCAAGGCAAATTTAAAATGGCTTATGAGAATTACGAGCAGTATGCCACCTCCAAGTTCGACGAATACGGACAAAGCGGACAACTCATTGAATTGCGCGAAGACTATGAATCGAGTAAACTAGCGGTACGCAGCCTTAAGCGCGAACTCCAGAAACAGAGCCGCATTGCCCGATACGAAGCAGAGCGCAACCGCCGCGAAATGCAAATTGTTGAACTGGAAATTGCCAACAAACAACAACAACTAAAAAAACAACGCTACGTAATCATCTCCTTCGTATTTGGTTCCTTTTTGGTACTGGCTTTTGCACTAATCGTTACCCGGCTGTTTCGCCTTACCCGAAGGGCGTATCGAATTGTAGCCAAACAAAAACAGGACATCACCCAGGGAATTTCCTATGCCGCCCGAATACAGAGTGCGGTACTTCCACCCATGCAACTGGTGCGCAGCTTGCTACCGGAACATTTCATCCTGTATAAACCCTGCGAAGTGGTAAGTGGCGATTTTTACTGGGTGGGACAGCATTTCGGAAAGACGGTGGTTGCCATATCCGATTGCACCGGACACGGAGTACCCGGGGGATTTATGAGCATGCTTGGCGTGGCTCTGCTCAACGAGATTATGACCTCCGAACAACCGTTAGAAAGCCACGATATACTCACCCAGCTGCGCGACCGAGTGGTGGAAGCCCTGCATCAAAAAGGTGGCGATTCCGAATCGCTGGATGGAATGGATATCTCCCTGCTGCTCTTTGACCCCCAATCGCGCGAGATTCAGTTTTCCGCAGCTTACCATTCTCTCTATATCATCAGCCGGGGCGAAATGCGTAAGATCAAAGGCGACCGTATGCCTATCGGTTTTCACTTTAAAACCAAAGACTTCACTTCCGAAAAACAGCAACTGCTCCCCGGCGATGTACTTTACATGACCACCGATGGCTACCCCGACCAGATAGGCCACAAAGAGCAACGCCGGTTGATGTTGGCTCCGTTCCGAGATATGCTCCTGGAAATTCATCAACACCCCATGGACAAGCAACTAGACATACTGAATACAACCATTGAAGGCTGGCGCGGCCACCTGCCCCAAACTGACGACATGCTGGTGATGGGGATTCGGGTTTAACCTCGAATACCTTCTGCAGGAACAGCCATTACCTCACCTGCTCAACTCGAAAATATAGTCCTGCAAGTGAACTACTCCTCCTTGAAAAACTCAAAGGGTTGCTTCGGAATTTTGGAACAAGGGACAGCTCCCCTCCGATCGCATTTGAGGGTGTACATAATGCCCAACTGAATGGAAGGATCCCACCACTTGGCATTAAGGCGCAGCTCGGCAAACGGATACCAGCACTTTCGCAATTTGGCATTCACCCCAAAACCAACCTCAAAGGCCCAGTTGGCCCACTGTGGGTTACTACGGTTCAGCGTATCGGAATGGTTTAACCAGCCGTTGAACCCCAGGTTGGCCAGGGCATAGGCATTCCAGCGATGGTAATGATACAGTCCCACATGCACATCGCTGCCCAGATAAAATTCCTGATAACGGCCGGCATAGTAAACCCCACGGGGCACCACCGATACCCACTCCACCGGTCGGTTCCAGTCAATGGATTCAATGGAAAATTCGGCACGTAGCCCTATGCCGGGGCTTTTGGTACGAAAGTTATAATCCAGTTCGCCACCAATCCTGTTGTGATGCCCAAACAGGACACAACCCTGCAGTACAAGAAACAGGGAAATAACACCCACTTTTTTACTCCGGTTCATGCCTATCCATTTCTGTATTTGAAAGCGTAAAAATAGCAGCTTTATTGCACAAAACGTTTTTTATTTCGCCGATGCAAACCCGTGGGGTATTCTCCCTAAATCCGACTCCACCCTGCCCCATCATTATACAAACTACAAAGCGTTGCTTTAAAATATTCAAAGAAAAGCGATCGAAAGCTGTGGTTTCAGCTTTAGCACGTATCTTTGCCTCAAAGAGAACAGGAACTATGCTGGAAATTGGAAAAATGAACACCCTGCGGGTTGTAAAAGAAGTGGAATTTGGACTCTATCTCGACGGGTACGAAAAAGGCGAAATACTGCTTCCGAAACGGTATGTGCCGGAAGGAACCCAACCCGAGGATCAGGTTACCGTGTTTATCTATACCGATTCCGAAGACCGGCTGATTGCCACTACTGAAAACCCGCATGCCCAGGTGGGCGAATTTGCCCTGATGAAAGCTGTGGCCGTTAACAAGGTGGGCGCTTTTTTTGACTGGGGACTGCAAAAAGACCTGCTTGTACCCTATCGCGAGCAAAAAGGACCAATTGAAAAAGACCAGGAATATGTGGTAGCTGTTTATCTGGACAGTACCACCAATCGCGTAGTGGGCTCCACCAAAGTGGAAAAATACCTGGACAACCTCTTCCCTGATTTTGAAGAAGGCCAGGAAGTGGATCTCTACATCTACGGACGGAACGAATTGGGCTATAAGGCCATTGTGAACAACCTGTTTAGTGGTATGCTGTATAAAAATGAATTGTTTCAATCCCTGGAACGCGGACAGCGTTTAAAGGGCTTTATCAAAAAAATACGTCCCGACCAAAAGCTGGATTTGTGTCTGAACAAACCCGGCTTCGAAAAAATCGACAGTCTTTCCGAACGCATCCTAGCCGAACTGCACCAAGGCAAAGGATTTATTGCCCTGAACGATAAAAGCACTGCCGAAGCCATATACCTGCGCTTTCAGGAAAGTAAAAAAACCTTTAAGAAAGCCATAGGAGCCTTGTATAAAAAGCACCTGATTACCATTGAGGAGGAAGGTATTCGCCTGGTCAACCGCAACAGCAAGCTATAGGTTGACAAGCGGTTTTTGGTGTGGCACGGTTAACAAAACCTGAAGGTAAGCTTTTTACTCATCGTTTACTGGCAAGTGTGTATCTTCTTGACTACCTTTATAGGAAAGACAAATCAAAAACCATACGTCATGAGTCATAAAAAAATTTCCGTACGCCAGTTTGCCGATGAACTGGAGAGCCGCCTGAATAAGAACCAAAGTGTGGATTGCTGTAAGGAAGAACTGTTAAACCTGGCCTCCATGGCTCGCGAAAAAATGGGTTCCGAACTGATCGAGGTCAGTTGGGTGGATTAATGTGTAAACAGCCTCACTGAACATCCCCTCAAGGGTATCGACCGTTTATGGCGGTATCCCATCACTTCCATATCTACTTACTATCGTTGGCAATTACCCCGGGCACAGGGACTGTTGGTAAACCAGAAGCCAAAAAAACCACCGATGAGGGCACTCTTAACCCAATCGGCAACCAGCAGCGCGTGTGCCTGCCTACCTTCGGTAAGGTAAAAGTAAAGTAAACCGGCTGCCATTCCAATACCAATAGCCTTGAGGGTACGCCTGAACTGAGCGGATTGGAACCAACGCTTCAACGTTTGGGGCTCCTTTTTTATTTCGAGTTTCTTAAATTCCATACCTAATGTATCTACTTATATAGATACAAAGATAAGTATTTACCTCGCCCTTCCTAGCGGTTGTTGATATTTTCTTTAACCAGGTCGTAGTGTTGCAAACGAAAACGAGCCATATCCTCATACGGAGTTCCCGGCCTACCATAGTTACAGTAAGGATCGATGGAAATGCCGCCACGTGGCAGAAACTTTCCGAGCACTTCCATGTAGCGCGGTTCCAGCAGAGCAATTAAATCGTCAAGTATCAGGTTGATGCAATCTTCGTGAAAGGCTCCGTGATTGCGAAAACTGAACAAGTATAGTTTCAAGCTTTTACTTTCCACCATCTTCAAATCAGGAATGTAGGAGATAAACACAGTGGCAAAATCGGGTTGATTGGTGATGGGGCACAAACTGGTAAATTCCGGACAATTGAATTTAACCCAATAATCGCGTTGCGGGTGTTTGTTCTCAAAATATTCCAATACGCTGGGAGTATAATGCACAGCATAGGTGGTTTTATTACCCAAATGACTTAAATTCTCCATTCTTCTGCTTTTTTATAAGATCGGGTCAGGAAGCAGTACTTTCTGCACCACTTCCTTAACCGTATCGTGTCCTTTCAGTCGGTTGACCTCTTTTGGTATTCGTCCCAACCTTTTTGGCGAAGCATACAGGCAGGACAAGTTCCACACCCATCGCCGGGAATGCCGTTGTAACAGGTCAGGGTCTTCTCTTTAATAATTTGAACCACCCCCAACTGACCGGCCAGTTGCCAGGTTTGCGCCTTGGTGAGCCACATCAGGGGTGTGTGGATCTCAAAGTCGACCTCCATGGCCAGGCGCAGGGTTTGCTGAGCCGATTGAATAAACTCGTTGCGGCAATCGGGATAACCGCTATAGTCGGTTTGGCTCACGCCGATAACAATATCGCGAATACCTTTACTTTTGGCATAAATCCCTGCAAAAGTTAAAAAAAGCAGGTTCCGGCCTTCTACCAGGGTATTGGGCGGATTGCCATCCGGAAGTTTGGTTTCTACGGCAATAGCCGGCGAGGTGAGCGCATTCTTCGAAACCGCACTCAGGGTATCGAGCGTCTGAACATAGAACGAAACTCCCGCCTGGTGAGCCAGTTCCGCAGCCAACTCCAATTCCAATTTGTGCCGCTGCCCATAATCAAAACCCAGGGCATGCACCTCGCCAAATTTTTGGAGGGCCCAATACAGGCAGGTACCGGAGTCCTGCCCTCCGGAAAGCAATACCAGTGCTTTTCTTTCAGATTGTTCTTTCATTCGAACTTAAAAATAGAATTTACAGCCCAGCTGAGGAGTTTGAAGGATATAATCTAAAGACAATTGAGAAGCCATTTTATTCCATGCCACATCGGCACCGGCCAATATGGTTTCGAGACTAAAACCTGGTGTAATGTAGTAGGTCAGTCCCAATCCTAAACCTAAATTCTAGATTCCGTCTTTCAAATAGTCAAAATTAAAACCGTAACCTGCATGGGGCTCAAAGTAAAAGGTGAAACGGTCAGCAATATCATTCTCCACCCGAGTGAACACTAACAATGAATTGATATGACCTTCATAGAAAGAATTAGTAT
>QKEH01000092.1 GCA_003252385.1 Bacteroidota bacterium
GTTTCCCTGAATTGTCTTTTGCATCAACGATCTCGAAATATTCAAGTATCTCGGATGGAAAAAAGTGCTTTAAAATATCCTCAGTTTTCATTTGGGTAAGTTAGTTCAAAAATCTTTTACCCCACCTCATTTCTCCGGTGAGCCGATTTTGGCTTAACGCACCTCGATAAACAACAACAAATGGACGTAATGGAAATAATCGAAGAAGAAACCATTGCCGATGCCATTCTCGATCGATTGGTGCATACCTCACATCGAATAGAACTTAAAGGAGAAAGTCAAAGAAAAAAAATGTAATATTGTCAGGCTATCTGTTCTTTGAACCTTAACTGATCGGAGGGGTCAATATCACCGAAATATCCAATAATTATAAAGTTTACTGCAATGACACATTCATTAGGTATTTGTTTACTTCAGATTTTATATCCAAAACAGTTTGTGAAAAAACTTTAATTTTCATGGTACTTAATTGTTTAGCGCATTCCAAAGCTTTTAAAGGCCGGTGGGTTAACTGATAAATCTTAAATAGTTTGTACCGGGGATAAAATAGCATTGGTTTAGTATTAATGGCTAGTTTGTAATACTTTTCAGCCTGTTCGGTTTTATTCAAAGAAAAATAACATTCACCTAAAACAATTAACATTTTTGAATCCAAACAATTTAAATAATTGTTTTCAAAATGGTTAATGCATTCTTGTGATCTATCCCATTTGGCCAGCATAATTCCGTAATGATACAGGAAATATTTGTCAAACTTTAACACCGGTAAAAATGATTGATATCGCATGTAACTATTTTCTGAATCCGAATCTAAAAAATATTGATTGCACGTCTGTTTCCAGGTTAACTCAGCATTAAGTACTTTATATGTCATGAAACCTGAAACAAGTATACTGGATAAGGAAATCAGCAATATGCTTTTTTGTAGCAATACAGGTACGGTTACCTTAAATATAATATTTCTGTCATAGGAAGATTTAAGGCTTACAAAAATCATCATTACGATAACTATTGTGCCGTTTCTGAGTGGATAAGATGTGGCCATACATAATAGAATGCCAACAATTGCTGTGCTATGAATTAATGAGAAGGTTTCTGAATTATTTTTAAGAACCAGTAATAAAACTATTGCCAAAAAGAATATGAAGCCTATTACTCCATATTCGATAACAATTTGAATATAATCATTATAAGCGAACAGGATATCATCGGCCAGAAGTCCATTTTTATTATCATTTGGATTTTCCTGAAAATAGTTTGATTGTCCAATGGTATATGTAGATGTAAATGAGTTATACCCATGACCCAGAATTGGTTTTTCTTTAATTATCTGGGTGCATATTTTCCAAATAAACAGCCGTCCGTCGGCAGAATCTTGTTTTAATGAATATAATTTAAAAAACGAGAGAATGAGCAATAACATAATGCTGACTAGGACAAGATAAATAAAAAACTTTACTGTTTTTGATATTTGATATTTAATCAGCTTATACAGTTTACTTTTTAATGAGAACAGTGTGATAATAAAGGCAGCGATCCATGCCGTTCTTGCCATTGATAGGATGAGTACAGATAGCAAAAGCAATATACTTGCAGATAAAAACCATTTTACTAGTTTATTTTTTTCATGAAGTATTGAATTAATGGAAATCGCATAACAGGGAATCAGAACATTGGCCAAATCGCCCGGATTGCCATAGGTGCCGCCAATCCTAAATTCATTAGTGTTTGGAAGTATTGAAAACCATTGGCACAATGCGTAAAGTGCTTGTAATGTGCCGAAGATTAGTATTGTATATAAAATTAGTTTAATTGGTAAGCCATAGCTATCAGAACGTATTCTCAAATAAAAATAACACAAATATCCAATGAGGTATATAATGGCATTTTCAGGACAGTTATTGTAGGGTTTGGATGTAAAATAACGAATAATAAAATATAACAAAGAGGCTAGAATAACCAGGTCAATTTTATTAATAAATAGGGATTTAGGTACAATAAACCGCCAGTGCGATAATTTTTTAATAAGAATTATAGTAAGGTAAAGACCTATAATGGTTAAAACACACGTGCCGGTTCTTATATAATTATAAAAATCGGGGTGAATAGTTGCTAAAACTGTTGAAATCAATACTAAAAACACCAATACCGGAACATGTAATTTTTGGTAACTAATTGTGAACGGTTTTTTCATTTAAGATTGCTTAATATCGATTTATATAAGTTCAGACTTGTATGCTATAAATCACTTATGCGTATGCGATCAACTTTCAAAGTATATTTTTTCTTTAACTCCTGACACCGAACATTTATACAACTGTCAATCTTGTTGCTGCGGATATTGTTTTCAATGTTTTTATATATATCTGATAATTTTTTTACATACATCCCCTCATCACCAATGCGATAGCATAAAGCATATTTTTTTCGATAGAGAATTGGTTGCGACACGCTTCCGTTTGGTGTATTTCGCAGAATTATCAGTGAATTAGGTTCAATATCCCTACATTCTTTACTATTAATTTTATGGCTAGGCAGGGTATATACCAGGTTATACAGGTATTTGCTTTCTTCAATCATTTCCGAACTGTTATTTTTATAAAAATCCTGTATGGCGTACCAATTATTTAATGCTGTATTTGCATCGTCAAAAAAGTAACAATTTACTAGTATCGTTTTGGGTTCTGAGAATATGTCCTGATGGTTATTATAAAACTTTTCAACTTCCAGAGTATCAATAATCACTTTTTTCTCGATTTCTTCTTCTATATATTTATAATAAATATATTCGTCCATGAGCATCTTACAATCTGCCAGGTATTGTTTGTTTTTGTAAAGTCCTAATTTTCTTGCTTTATTACTCAGATAATCGTTATAGTAATGCTGGTACAAGGCACTCGTTAATTCATCTTCGGTAGTTATTACCGGAAAAACCGGAAAATAGTATGACGGTTCAATAAATTCTTTAAAGTTTACTTCCTTAGATCGAGCGTCCAAGGTATAGCTTAGTACCATCGGGTTACCTTTATAGGTTCGTAGTTCATTGCCACTATTGATATAATCCATCAGAGTTTTTACTGCATCATGGTTTATCTGAGGATTACCTGCTTGTATCATTTCTTCATCGATTGTTTTATCAATTTCCTGCTCTTTCAATGTTTGAAGTTCTTGTATGAGCTTATTTTTTTCATCCTGATTGAGTTGTATCGGTTCAATATGATCGAGATAGAAATAATAGTATGTATCGCCAACTTTTAATAATTCTGATATTTGTTTTTCAGGCATGGATTGGAGATATTCTGATTGGTTAAAATATTGTATAAATGGCCATTGTAATGTGGCTGTAAAGTTTGATAAAGATATATAGTCGGGACATTTTTCTTTTAACTGTCGAAACTCTTGGATAGTGTTTATAACTGTATCGCGGTTAAGCACCTCATACAATTTTTGCTTATCGTTTACATTAATTATATCGAAATAGTAAAGTTTACTTCTTTTATCAATTTGTTCCTGTGTAAGCTGGGCACAGGCTTTTAATTTCGGAACCTCGTTTAAATTCCATAAATATCCGTCTTTTTGAATAATTAATACATCTGAATTATACTTTAACCTTTTTTGTAAATCTGTTATGGTATCATAGCGTTTACTATAGGCATCGGCAATAATATAATAATAGTTAATAAAATACGACTTAAATTTTTTAAGCGCTTTTTTACTTTTATGATCGCTTAAAATCTGGGATTCTTTTTGGTGTAACATGTACTCATTGATCTCTACATTATTAATCTTAAGCACGACCTTTTCTAAAGGGTTTTTATTAGTACATGAAACAATGGTTACAATCGATAGGAGGATTAAAACAATAATTTTCATAACTATAGGTAATAAATTTAAACAATACTTTAGTTTGTTTTTCCATGCGTAAAATACAATCCTTTTATAAGCATGGTAATATCATATTAATTGAGATATACGATAATAAACATAGCCCACTTGATTTTTTTGTTAAATTGTTAACCAATACTTACAAATAATTGTACTTCATTCTACAATAAATAAAGTATTGGTATTATTAGAACATATAAGTGCTAATTGGTACCAGCTAATCGACAATATGAATGCGCTAATGCAGGCACAATTGGTAATCCGGCTTCAGTAATCGCAGCATATGCGGAAGCTTTTTTACAATAGCCATCATAACTAAATCCTGATTCATGACAGTCAATTGCATTACCTTTGGCTGATGAATACGCATAGGCAACTATTCTATCATCATTATCAGTAATTGAAATTATTGATAATGCAGAATGGCCCCATGCTTCAGTCATTCCATAAAAATGGCCCGTATGGTTAACATATTTTTCCACTAACTGGCTCTTAGATCCACTAGCTCCAGCTTCGATATGAACAATTTCCAAATAGGATCCAAACGACATCGTTGAAAAACATAATGCAACAATGCCAATTAAAATTGATTTTTTCATGTTTATTAATTTTTAGTGTTTGATTAATATAGATTTGTGGGCTATGTTTCTTAAAATGAATGTATTAATATTTTGTATCGTTTTATTTTACTTCAACTCCCAGTACTCGTTAAAATAACCATGATCCACAAGGTACTGGTCCTCCGGATTGTTTTGATAAATTTCGTAATCGTAATATCCATCCTGTGCTGGGTTTCCTTTTGGTAGAACCATAAATTGCATGTCATTGCCACCAAGTAACAACAAGTACTTTTTAGTATTCACCGGATTTGGATACACACAATAATACCCTAGATTTCTACCTACAAAATTTTTATGCGAAAGCACGATATTATTTTTATTTATTTTTAACGGTAATTTCGGATATAAATTATTAAACACACTATTTGTGAGTTGATTACCGACAATAATCAGGTTCGATTCTTTGAAATCGTTTAATGTAACTTCGAAATCTTTTTTTACCAAGGGCTTAACATAGTAATTACTTTCCCACATTTTTATGAATTCATTGGCAAGTTTGTTGCACAAGGTGTTTTGATCTTTTGGCCCCTTCGTTCCCATCACAATAATAAACCTATTACCAAAAACATTTAATATTGGACCCTCGGTATACATATTTTTTTTAGAGGCAGTTTGATTATCAAGATGTTCATTAGTAGAAATTTGAATTTCATTGGCTAATGGTGGCTTAAATTCCCGGATTTTTCCATTAACGGATATTTCTAAATCTGCTGTGGTATCGATAGGAGCTTTTTTTGTGAGGATACAAAACCTACTGGCTTGTTTAATTTCAATATTAATGTTGTTATTATTTACCTTTGCAACAATACTGGCTTTTAATCCTGATTTAGCCGGAAATAATTTCAGCCAATAAGCAGTATTCGTACCATACTGTGCTGTTGAATAACTGATTTTATGCGGGATTGTTACCTGATTGTGGGCAAAAAAATTAAATATTTCTTCCTGATGGCGTAAACGGGGATATGCTTCGAATGTAAGTTGGGGATCAACTTTAAATATAATCTGCGAATTGCCATGAAGCCTGGCTGTGTCGACAAAATCTTTCATAAACTTAATGGGGGTATGTTCGTCAAGTTCGCCGTGAATGATGAATATTGGTGTATTGTTTAGGTTTTCTGTGAAATTTGTCGAATAATAATTTTTCATCCATGTATTTCCGGGTGACATGGGAAAGCCGCCTACAATTCCAAGTGAAGCAAATTTATGTGGGTATTTGGTTGTCAGAAGTGTTGCCAATTCTGTGCCTCCACAGTAAGCCAATAAATGGATACGTGTGGTATCAACATGGTAGGTTTGTTTAACTGCCTCTATGGTATTAAAAATATTATTAACGGCAATTGGCTCAGCAACAACCTGGTTGAACGTGCGGGCATTAGCATGAACAATAATAAAATCATGCATATCGGCTTGCCACTGGTACATTTCGTGTATATGGATATCGGCAACAATATGGCTACGCAAAAATGGGATATGATCCAGGAAAACCCATGGAATAATAACAATAAGGGGTTTTGGCGTCGTGTCGGTTAAAACACTCTGCGGACTTTGAACAATGTAATATTGTTTTTGATCTTCTACATTGGAGATGAATGCTCGAAAATGAGTACCGGGAATATTTTTAAATGCTTCCCGGTTACATTCAATATTAGTTACAATATTCTGTAATTCTTTGTATAAAAATACATATCGACGCTCAATTTCACGATTTTCAAAAATAAAATAAGTAGGTATTCGTAGTTCTTTGCTTATCGTGTCCTCGAAATCTGTAGGTATTGAAATGTAGTCTGGTTGTATATTTTCGGGAAAGGTGAAATAAAGTTCATTTTTGTGCCAAGGATTCCACTTATTGTGAATTAATGTTCTCTTGGAAATTTTGATTGAATTTAGTTCACTTGTGTCTGATGTTTGTATAAACGGAATGCGTATTATGGAATCGTTCCTGATTTTAAAGAATTCAAATTGTGACAGTAAACAATTAGTGATGCACATACTTGAAATTTCCACAAAATTTGGATGATGGAGCCTGACCAAGCGACTTGTTTTAATAATTAACGAATCCAGTATTTTATAATTAAACCCGTCTTTCGATTCGGATACTTCGATAAAATCTGATGTTTTATAATAATCGGTTAATACATTATATCGGTCAATAAGCGCAGTAAGATTTTCGCGGGCAATTTCATCATGGCTTTGCGATATTATTTGCCAGGCTTTAGGAATATAATATTTAAAACCATTATGGATATCGCCATAGTAAAAATCTTGCGAATAAGTTTCCCGATTTGTTTTTATGTTAAGCGTATAGAGCCCAAATGTGAACCCATTCAACGATATATCATCCATAAGTGTAGATTTATAAACTACGGTATTGGAAGAATCCAGAATTTCAACTGACACTATGGGATCAATCGGGTGTACATGAGTATCAAACCGTAAATTACGTTGATAGGGAACGACTGGATTTCGGATTAACATTTTTTCAAGCTTCAGGTAATAGCTGTTAAACCTGCGAGGTGAACAATAATTAGCAATAAAACGCCAGGGTTCTTTTTCATTTGCCCCCAACCATACTTTTTGAGTATTTGAAATCTTAACCAGTAAAAGATTATCGCCTTTCTTCAATCGGGCAAATATATAATTCTGAAATACAAGTCGATACGTGTTTTTAACTTTCGAATTATAAACAATGCCATTCAGTATTAATTTCGCATTTTCATCACTACCGGTCATGAAAACAATATCCTGATCCCTGTCGCTTTTTAAAACACAAGCTGCATAAATATTACCTGGTTTTCGGGTGTCTGCAATACTTCCTAAGTCTATCATTCCCGGTAAGTTATGATATGCTATTTCGAACGTATCGGCCAGGTAAAAATATTGTTGTTTGTTTTTTGGTGTTAAATAGTTAAGATCTTTTGCGTTTACTGTAAGTTCATTTAAACCAAAAATGTATAGGTTATCGAAATTTAATATTGTATCGAAGTTTATTGAATCTGTATAAAATGGCCCAATTAACTTCCAATCTGTTATGGCAAAATCTGTGGTATCGTTAAGATTAATGGACTGTCCGGGAACGGAATTTGCTTGATTGCAAGCATAGAGTGAAATAAGGTAAATAACAAGAAATGAACTTAATATTTTAGTGGTCATAAACAACAATTTAAACTTCTGATTAACCTATTGATTAACAATTATTGTGTAGTATTAAAAATTTTTATAACAATAGTTAATTTTCCTGAATATCAAATACTTGTAAAGCAACACTACTAATAAAACCACCAGTATCAGGGAATGTGATGGTTAAATAATTCTGATTCCGTAAACTTGCATACGGTACATCAATTTCTAACATTCCAAAAAAGGTTTCCCGGTCATCCTGACTGTCTCCTCTGTAGTCTGTTGGAACTTGAACATCAACATTATTGAACTTTACATCAGGATGCAAGGATAGTCCGTGATTTCTTCCAATACCAACACGCAATGTTGCGTAACCCTTTGTTCCTACACGAACCTGGTTGATCCTAAAAGTGTCGGTAACATCCATTTTTATGGAGTGTTTATATGAATCAGCATAATATTTAGTTTCATTCAAACTCTGATCGGGTACCAAATTTTTGTTGAGTGTATATTCCAGAATCATGGTTGCTTCGGCACCAATATTTACGAGTTCCGGGATTGAAGTATAATAAAGGCTGTCCAGCACAGGTTTATCTCCAACAAGATGAAGGTGTTTTATAAATACAGAATCAATTGTACAATCGCCCAGTCCCAGATTTTTTATTTTGACCGTGACATCTTTAAAATCAATATTATTCAATATCAGGTACACCTTATCGTTGTTTAAATAAGCATCAACCTGTAAGTCTAAATCTGACGATCTGGTGTCTAATTTAATTCCACATACATTTGACCACAGTTGATAAAATTTTATTACTTCAGTCCAAACCCACTTACCGGAAAATGAGTTTGGTTCGTCGGTATTTCGCATTAATCTCCATGGGTATGGAATTGCACTTCCACCACCCCAGAGTGCTTTGAATACGGCAAATGGTATTGCTTTTAAAATTACATCAGGCCGTTCCATGTACTGAACCATCATGGATGAAAATGCTTTCAGTATAAGCCAATCGCGAAAAGGGGTCCAGGGCTGGTTATACCAATCTTGTAGCTGCGAACCATATTCGGAAATAATAAAAGGTTTAATACTATTATGCACAAGATAATCGTACTGTGCGATCATATCCATGGTTGCCTCCATATTTCCTCCTTTTCGGAATTTTTTTAAACCATTGGAAAAGCCAGGAAAATCATATAAATGAAATGAATAAAAATCCATATATGAGCCGCAGGAATCGATAAACTTTTTCCAACGTTGATCCCACTGACAAAAGTTGCCTAATTCCAAATCAGGAAATGCGGCACAATACCCACCAACCTGTAATTCTGGATTCAATTTTTTTATCTCGATGGCGGCTTCCCTGTAAAAACGAAATATTGAATCAATTACTTCTTCTTCATTGCTAATTGGATTACCATAATAGGCATGATAATCAACATAATCCCATAATGGTTCATTGAATACTTCAAAGTATTTAGGTTTGGGAGGACCAGTTTCACCTCCATTTCCAAAGTAATCATTAAAGTATGTTCCAACTTTTATTCCCATAGTTACCCCATCCTTATTAAGATCCTGATAAATTTTAGCCTGGCATGCCAATATTAAGTCTTCATGCGATTCATAAATATGCATGGTTTTAAAAGATTTATAGGCTTCTTTGGTTGCTAGTCCAATTATTGGCATTTCATTTTTATCAATCAAAGATATATTGGTGGTAATATCACCAGTACTTCTTCCAAAGTAGGTGTCAAGTCCAAAAAGTAAATAATTAAGTTTTTCTTCTTCATTAAATGAGTCACCTTCAAAAATGGAGGCATGTGTTGTTATGAATTTTGACCTGTCAAAACTCTCAATTCCACCAATTACATGTTTTCTATTCAGTTCCACAGTTACAGATATTAATTGCGAACGAACTATGTTTATGGTATAAAAATTAAGAACTATAAATAAAATATATTTCATTTTTAATTTAAGGTGGAACTTTAATGCTAATAACGTTGATTCAAACCAAATATAAATTATTTTTTGTAACTACTCACCCGGATTTTAACAAAATCTGGGTGAGTAGTTACCAACGAATTATTTCTCATGGTTCAGGTGCTCATCCAGCGCGTAGAAGAGCTGGAAGAAGAAATACGACAACTGAGACAACAAAAGAACAGTAATAACAGCAGTATTCCGCCCAGTAAGGATGAGAACCGTCCAACAAAGAACCATAGTCTTCGTTATAAAAGCGGAAAATCCACGGGAGGGCAAAAAGGTCATAAAGGCAAAACACTGAAAATGGTCAACCATCCCGATCAGATCATACGTCATGTTCCAGACCAGTGCGAACATTGTGGAAAAGACCTAAGCGGGATTCAGGAAGTACTTCAGGATCGTAGGCAGGTAGTGGATATTCCCCCGATAAGTCCAACGTATACCGAACATCAGGTTCATAGCAAGCAATGCATATGCGGACATATAAATCGGGGGATTTTTCCCGTGGGAGTTGAAAATCATATCCAATACGGATCCAATGTTGAAAGTATGGTTGCTTATCTGAACGTAGGTCAGTATTTGCCTTATGGGCGTATGCAATCCATGTTTCATGACGTGTTTAATATCCCCCTTTCCCAAGGGAGCATATACAATATGCTGGAAAGATTCAGCCACCGGATAGCTCCGATGTATGAGCAAATAAAAAAAGAGATAGAACAATCCAATATCGTTGGCGGCGATGAAACAGGCGTGAAGGTCAATGGCAGTAAATGGTGGTTCTGGACATGGCAAAACCCCCGAAATACCTTTATTGCCGCATCTGACAATAGAGCTTACCAAACCATAGAACAACATTTTCCGACAGGATTTAAGAAAGCACATCTGGTGAGTGACTGTTACTCGGCTCATTTAAAGACTCCGTCAGTAGCACATCAGCTCTGCACCAGTCATCTGCTGAGGGACTTGAATTACCTGATTGAGTTGACACAATCAGCTAAAGCGGTCAGAATGAAATTACTGTTGACAGATGCATTGCATTTGAAACGAAAGATTCCCGATTCTGAATATCACAGGTCATGGGAGGAACGCTCGTTTATCCACAAAGAACTTGATGGTTTGCTGGCATCGGATATGCAACTTGAACACAAAAAAGTAAGAACCTTCTTCAAACGGTTGGTTAAAAATCGGAAACATATATTAGAGTTCTTATACTATTCATACGTACCTCCGGATAACAATGGATCGGAAAGGGCTATACGTAATGCCAAAGTGAAACAAAAAGTTTCCACACAGTTTAAATCTCGATCAGGAATTGTAAATTATGCAATGATACGATCTGTCTTTGATACTTGTGCCAAACGCGGGATTGGGATATTCGAAACATCAAGACTGGCTATGGCCTCAGGTGTGGGTGAGTAGTTACAAATATTTTATAGTCTCGCGTAATGCGCGATTTCAAGGCGCTTCTCTTTTAATCCAGCAAATCGTTTACTACGTGCGATAATGCGCATTTTGAGCATTGCTCCCGCATTACGTTTATACATTGTTGCAGGTAGGTTTATCTTTTTTTTGGGGTGATTCGTTTCGCATCTTACTTTTATCAAACACCGTCCGTAAAGTTATCAAATTCTCTCACTTTTTGAAATCAGCGGTTCCGTTCCTATCGCTACCATAGCGCTCATCCGGCTGATCATGCAGCGATTCACGAAACGCTCTTTCCTTCCGTTCCAAATCGTCTCCGATATTCATTTTCGGGTATCCTTACCTCAAATATCGATCTCCTGCTCTTCCGTTTTTTATCGTCTATTGTAATCTGCCGGGAAAGTTTCTTATCCGCCACGAGGCCAATAATTTGGTGTTTGAGCATTTTAAATCCGATCCTGTTCTTGTACATCGTCCGTTTGCGCGGATCCAACAACGCATTCAGCGACCCGACAAATCTTCAATCCGCCGACATGTTGAAGATCTTCGCTAATTGGTAGCCCACAAAGTGGAAATCGGGTGATAGTTTCAGCCAAAACCTAGCAGAATTGATAATACTTGATGCATATCCTTCAAGTCAGGAGGGCTTTTACTTTTTATTCGCAAAAGCTCATGAGCTCCTTTCAGTCGGTTCCAATCGATGAAAAAGTAAACAAAAAACTTGGAAAAAAGTAACTCTACTGGCTACTTCTGATGAACCATCTACCACTCAGGCCGCATTTTTTCTAGCCCCCCGCTCGAAGATAACTGGCATTTATGCTCATACTTGATTTCAAAATTAAGTTCGTAAGGATCGACTATTTAGGGAGCCCATAATGATGTGATGCCTTCCTTTACATCCACGTTGTGTTTAATGGAAAAGAACTCTGCTAACTTTCAAACAATCAGATAAAATAGTATTTTTGAAAAAAATAAAATGTCAGAATTAAGAGAAAAATATATAAATCCGTTCACAGATTTTGGTTTCAAAAGATTATTTGGAGAGGAACCGAACAAAGATTTATTGCTTGACTTTTTGAATGAACTACTCAAAGACCAACAAGGACGAATTGTAGAGTTAACATATTTAAAAACCGAACAATTAGGCAAAACCGAGATAGATAGAAAAGCTATATTTGACCTGTATTGCGAAAATGAAAAAGGAGAGAAATTCATTGTTGAAATGCAAAAAAGCAAACAGAATTTCTTCAAAGATAGAAGTGTTTATTATGCAACATTCCCAATTCAGGAACAAGCCCAAAAATCAGACTGGAATTACGAGCTGAAAGCTGTTTATACAATTGGAATACTTGATTTTATATTTGACTCAGATAAAAATGAGCCCGCGAAATACAGATATGATATAAAACTCCAAGATATTGAAACAAATAAAACTTTCTATGATAAATTGACTTTTATATATTTTGAAATGCCAAAATACAATAAGTCGATTGACCAACTGGAAACTCGTTTTGAAAAGTGGCTTTATGTTTTGAAAAACCTAAATAAACTAGATAGATTACCTGAAAAATTGAAAGAATCGATTTTTGAGAAAGTATTTGAAGTTGCTGAAATTGCTAAGTTTACAAGGGAAGAATACATTTCATACGAAGATAGCTTGAAATATTATCGTGACTTGAAAAATTCTTTGGATACAGCAAAAGACGAAAGAACAATAGAAATTGCCAAAAACTTTTTAGATAATGACGTTGATATTGAGATTATTTCAAAATCAACAGGATCGACAAAGGATCTAATTGAAAAGCTAAGAAACCACTAAACACAACAATGTGTATAGTGCATTAGGGTTTAAGCGGTTTTCGAGCGGCATCATCCGCATCAATTTTGGGTGGTAACTTAATAGGTTTGAAGCCCGCAATCCCTTACGATACCATACCCTCACCGTTTAATGAAAGCGTATAGTTATCGGCCAAGGGAAGGGTGGTTTGTCCGTCATTCATATTCACCCGTATCAAGCTGGCATTGCGGTTTTGAATAACAAATTGCTCAAATGGAAAACGAATAGTGGTAGGCGTATTATAACCAACTCCTAATTCCAGAAGAGCTGTCTTTTTACGGCTACAAACTTCTAAGAACTCCATATAGCTCCGTTTCATTTTCACACATGGCTCTTCCACAAAATTATAGGCTTTCCGAATGTTAGGTTCCAATAGGCTCTTACAATACGGGCAACGTGGAATATGCTCTGATTTTACAGCAAATGGTGATGTTTCTAAATCGGACAACAGGGCAGTAATTATTTCCTTATTGTGAAATAATTCGTTAGTACAAGGTTTTGAACATTGAAAAAAAGCATAATCGCCTTGCGGCGTAAATAGCTTATCGGGATCAAAACCCGCCTTTTCGAACTGACCATCCACATTGGTGGTAATAATGAAGTGTTGCCTGTCCTTCAAAAAGTTGTATAGTGTTCTATAGACTTCTCCGGGGGGATGGTTATAACGAATGGTACCAATATGACGTGCCCAGTAGGCAAAATACTCTTCGGGTGTTGGGAAATGATAAAAGGCAGCTTCATAGATGTATGCCAGCCCGTACCTTTTGGCATAGCCTTTAAACCATGTGTCGAAGGTATTAAAATCGAGATATAACAAACCTGCCGCAGCCGACAAACCTGCCCCTGCTCCTACTATAACGCAATCGGCGTGGGCAAGTACCGATTTAGCTTTCCGTAGATTCTCATCCAAGTATTCGTTCGTAGAGTCCATAATCGCGATCGGTAAATACGTTAAAAATAATTTTTGAAAAGCGTTGAGGATTATGGTCTAACCACTGAACTACCGAATGGACCGCAATGGCTGCCGCTTCGCCCGGAGGAAAGCCGAACACTCCGGTTGAAATACAACAAAAAGTGAGGGTTTTTATTGATTCATGCTGAGCTGCCAAATTTAAACAGGACGTATAGCATGAGGCCAATTGATTTCGGTGCTGCTCGTTTAAATGTCCACTTACCACAGGTCCCACCGTGTGTAAAACGAATCGGGAAGGCAAGTTATAAGCTCGTGTAATTTTTACTTTCCCGGTTTGTTCAGGGTGTTTTTGCTGCTGCATCAGTTGGGAACAGTCGAACCGTAACTGAATACCTGCTGCCGAATGAATGGCATTATCAATACAAGAATGCAAAGGACTAAAGCATCCTAAAAGTTGTTGATTGGCTGCATTTACAATAGCATCGGAATCGATACGGGTAATGTCGCCTTTCCATAAACTAATGACATTATAGTGTCGTACTTTCGAATTTAACGTTTCGCAAATGCCGGGTAATTCACTGGCTGAAATAATACCCGCGTTCACTCTTTCCGTCCACAAAAAACCATCCAAATCCTTTTGGATTTCCTCCGAAAGTACCTTTGGGGGGCGGATATTCAGCAGTGCCCTCAGTGCTTTTTTTTGTTCGGTTTCCGAATGAGGCAGATCCAGATCTTCGCCCTTTTCATTCAAAAAATAGCGCAGTAAGCTGCCCAGCACTTCTTTCCTTTCGCTGTCGGAAAGCACAGAAGGACGAATATAGGGTTCGCTGATAGTAGCACATGCAAAGGGAGCGTCAGGCATCTTTTATCGAGTAAGAATTTTGTTGCTTAAGCTGGATACTATCGCTGTTACTTCCGAAAGATAAAATGCCTCCAGGGCCGGGTTGTCTGCCGACTGATAGATCGATTTAACCAGAGGGCTTATTTCGAGAATTCGTATTTTTACTTCCCTGCTCTGTGTAAAAACCACTTTGCCCGAAATGCGGATCCACGAGTTGTTTTCGCCGATCGCACACAACTCCACCCAAGGTTGAAGTGAAAGCTCCTTATACACCTCCTTTGTATTGGAGGTACAGAAATACATTTTTCCTTCTTCTTCAAACATAAATTGAAAGGGGCGTACCTTAGGCCGTCCATCGGTTCCAATGGTTGCCAGATACTGAATTGAACTTGCAGATAAAAAATCAGTTATTTCGTTCATGGCTCAAAAGAAAAGTACAATCGGCAAAGTACTCGTTTTGCCGATTGTAATTCTAATTTATTTTAGAATTTGCCGTTAGTATTCTTCCAGTTTTCTTTGGCAGGAATCGGTTCAATAACATCCCAATGCTCAGCAATTTTTCCGTTCTCAACCCGGAACAGGTCGTAAAAAGCATTGTACGAATTGCCAAAGTGCCCTTCACTCACTACCAGTACAAAGTTTCCTTCACCTAAAACCATGTGTATTTTATCATATTTCAGGAAGATGCCTTGTTTGGTCAGTTCGCCCAAAGTTGCTCCAAGTCCGGAAAGCTGATCGGGAATCAGCGGGTTGTGTTGGATGTAGTTATCGCCATCAAAATAGCCGGCCAGCTTTTCAATTTTGCCATTTACCAGAATATCTTCCACAAAATTTTTAACCAGAGCTTTGTTTGCTTCGGTTTTTCCCAAATCTTTCAGCTCTGTGGCACCATCGATCATGGAATGTCCGCTCGGATTGGGGGTTGCGGGAGTTTCCTGCAAATTATCCCAATGCTCAACAATTAACCCATCTTCGAAGCGGAAGATGTCAAAGCCAATTTTGGGACCAAAGAAATTGTAATCGGTTTGAGTAAACACATAATTGCCCTCCTGAAATGCCCTAACTGTATTTACCTTGGCCGATTGGGGAGGCAACTGTTGAAGTAAGGCTCCAAATCCGGCAAGGCCATCAGCAACTGCCAGGTTATGCTGAATGTATCGGTTTGGGTTGATATACGCAACAGGTTCCGGAGCTCCTGTTTCAATACTTTTTAATAAAGCTACTACCTTTTGTTTGTTCGTTGTTTCCATAGTACTACCGTTTTTTGTTTGTGAATAAACTGAACCTGTTAGCAATAATGCCGTGGCTATAAAAATTGAATTGCTCATTAAAGTAAATTTTGCGGTTTTGTAACTATGCAAATATGAGGACTATCCAGGCTGCTGGAAAGGTAGATTTCGGTCTTTGAATGATACATTTCGGAAACCACCAGGTAAGGTACGAACCGAAAATGAAGGAAATGGCCTTGCTCAGGGGTGTCCATCAACCAGTCATCGAAGAACTGTATCCGAACCCTATGGTGTGTTGAAGCCTAATCCGAAACGCTACCCGTGCCGCGGTTGGGTTGCTGGCTGAACTCAAAGCCGGATGCGATTCAACCCGTGTAGCGAAATCTGGTTGGGCCAGATCTCGTGAATGGAACTGGCTCTGTCAGATGAAATATACGGGTACAGTTCGATATGGGAATCCCCCGATAGAGAGAGCCTATAAACAAAAAGAGGCTGCCAGATGGCAGCCTCTTTTTGTTTGTGAGCCACGCAAATTACATAGCTTCGTATTCCTTAAGGATGTCCTTAACCATTTCCGGAGCTACCCGTCCATAGGTTTTGTTACCCACCATCAGAACCGGAGCCAGTCCACAGGCACCTACACAACGCAGGCAGCTGATAGAGAACTTGCCATCGCTGGTGGTTTCGCCCACCTTAATTTTAAGTTCTTTTTTCAATTCGTCGAGTACTTTCTCAGCACCACGCACGTAGCAGGCAGTTCCGGTACAGATCGAAATCGGATGTTTACCTTTGGGCAACATGGTGAAGAAACTGTAGAAAGTCACAACGCCGTACACTTTGGCTATGGGTTCATTCAATTCCTGAGCAACAACTTCCTGAATTTCGGCCGGAAGGTAGCCAAAGGTACCTTGTACCTTATGCAACACATTGATAAGTTCGCCGCCATTGTTGTTGAACGACTGACAGATAGTCTTAATCTTATCGATCTGTTCTTTCTTTAGTTCTACTTTTATTCTTGACATGGTTTGTCTCTTTTTTCGTTCAATAATTTGTTATTCCTGCTTCAGAGCTTACTTGAGATAAATAATCTTCTTGCTCTTATCGGTATAATGGGTGTGAAGCAGGTGATGCGCTTTCTCACTCATGGGTTTACCCAGGAATTCTTCGTAAATTTTAGTAATGTACGGGTTCTCATGCGACTTGCGGATGGGTTTGCCTGCATCCTCGCGATAAATAGCCTCGGTACGTTTTTTGAGTACGCTTAGGTCGCCATGGTGCAGGGGCTGACCTCCACCACCGATACAACCACCCGGACAAGCCATAATTTCAATGGCATGATACTCGCTCTTGCCGGCACGAACATCTTCCAGCAATTTGCGGGCATTACCCAGTCCATGTGCAATACCAATCTTCAGGGTGAAACCATCCAGATCCACTTCGGCAGAACGGATACCTTCCATACCTCTGATTTGTTCGAAATCTACTTTAGCCAGTTTCTTCTTGGTATATACCTCGTAGGCCGTACGCACCGCAGCTTCAATTACCCCACCGGTAGCTCCGAAGATTACACCGGCACCGGTCGATTCGCCCAGCGGATTATCGAAATCGCTTTGTGGCATTTTTTTCAGATCCATATTGGCACGCTTGATCAATGCAGCAAGCTCACGGGTGGATATGGAGTAATCCACATCGGGGTTACCATCCACCTTAAACTCATCGCGCTGGCATTCGTATTTCTTGGCCAAACAGGGCATGATCGAAACCACCACCATATCTTCGCGTTTTTTCTTAATCTGATCGGCAAAATAGGTTTTTGCTATCGCACCAAACATTTGTTGTGGCGAACGGGCGCTTGATGGAATATCCAACAGATCGGTGAACTGTTGCTCGAAGAAATTTACCCAGCCCGGGCAGCATGAGGTAAGAATAGGAAGTTTCACATCCTTATCGCCATTAAGGTGACGGGTTAAACGATCGAGCAATTCAGTACCTTCTTCCATAATGGTAAGGTCGGCAGCCCAGTCGGTATCGAATACGTAATCGAATCCAAGCTGACGCAGGGCAGTTACCATTTGGCCGGTTACCAAGGTACCAGCTTCCATACCAAATTCTTCACCCAAAGCAGCACGTACAGCCGGGGCAGTTTGTACCACAACGGTTTTTGCCGGATTAGCCAGGTCTTCAATCAATTTGTTGGTATGGTCGTGCTCGGTAAGTGCACCGGTCGGGCAAACCGCTACGCATTGTCCGCAATAGGTACAGGTGGAATGTTCCAGATCCATTTCGAATGCGGGCGCCACTACAGCCTGAAAACCACGGTTAACTGCCGAGAGGGCACCTACACTCTGAACCTGGTTACACATGGTTTCGCAACGACGGCACATGATACATTTGTCCAGTTCCCGAATAATCGATGGAGAAAAGTCTTTTCGGTAAGTCGACATTTCGGCAATATCCTGGTTGGGAATGTCGCGAATTCCCAGTTTAACGGACAGATCCTGCAGATCGCAGTTACCCGATTTGGCACAAACTAAACAGTCTTTGGGGTGATCCGAAAGAATAAGCTCCATAACCGTTTTGCGGGCGTTCATTACGCGCATGGAGTGCGTTTTTACCACCATGCCTTCGGTAGCCTCTGTAGAACATGAAGGCGCAAGGTTACGTCGGCCTTCTACTTCTACGGAACATATACGGCATCCACCGGGTTTATGCTCAATACCCAGTGCTTTAAGGTCCATATAACAAAGTACCGGGATATCGATTTCAAGCTGTTTGGCAGCTTTGTAAATAGTAGTCCCTTTGGGAACTTCTACTACCTGATTATCTATAGTTAATTTAATAGTTTCCATTTTCTCCTTCCTTATTTTACTATTACCGCATTGAATTTACACCGCTCTTCGCAAGCACCGCATTTGATACACAGGGTGGGGTCGATTTTGTGTACTTCTTTCCGTTCGCCGGAAATAGCACCCACCGGACAGGCACGGGCACAAGCCGTACACCCGACGCAGTTTTCTTCAACAATCTCATACACCATCAGCGACTTACAAACACCGGCAGGGCATTTTTTATCAAGCACGTGTGCATCGTACTCGTTGCGGAAGTTTTTAATGGTCGAAAGTACCGGGTTCGGTGAAGTTTGCCCCAGTCCGCAAAGCGAAGTATCCTTAATCACACTGCCCAGGTTGATCAAACGGTCGATGTCAGCTTTCTCGCCTTTGCCATCGGTAATTTTGTTCAACAGTTCGTAGAGACGTTTGTTACCTACACGACAGGGTGCACATTTACCACAGGATTCTTCTACGGTGAAGTCGAGGAAGAATTTGGCCACATCAACCATACAGTCGTCCTCGTCCATAATAATCATCCCTCCTGATCCCATCATCGATCCGGCTGCAATCAGGTTATCATAGTCAATCGGAGTATCCAGGTCTTTCTCAACCAGGCAACCACCCGAAGGGCCTCCGGTTTGAACGGCTTTGAATTTTTTACCATCCTTAATGCCGCCACCTATTTCGAAAATCACTTCGCGAAGGGTAATGCCCATAGGCACTTCAATCAAACCAACGTTGTTAACTTTACCGGCCAGAGCGAACACTTTGGTCCCTTTCGATTTTTCGGTGCCAATGCTGGCGAACCATGCAGCTCCTTTGTTGAATATAACCGGAATGTTCGCGTAGGTTTCTACGTTATTTACGTTGGTGGGCTTTTTCAAATAACCTTCCACCGAGGGGAACGGAGGTTTCAATGTAGGTTCTCCGCGTAAGCCTTCCATAGAGTGGATCAATGCGGTTTCCTCGCCGCAAACAAATGCTCCGGCACCATAACGCAACTCCACATCGAAGTTGAAATTGGATCCCAGGATGCGCTCACCCAGTAGTCCGTATTCGCGGGCTTGCTCAATGGCAATTTTCAGTCGCTCAATGGCCAGTGGGTACTCGGCACGGATGTAAATAAGACCCTTGCTGGCTCCGGTGCAATATCCGTTAATAGCCATCGCTTCCAGTACAGTATGGGGGTCACCTTCCAGGATGGAACGATCCATAAATGCACCCGGGTCGCCTTCGTCGGCATTACAAACCACGTATTTCTGTTCATTTACTTCCTTCCGGGTAATTTCCCATTTCAGTCCTGTGGGGAAACCACCGCCTCCACGACCACGCAGGCCGGAATCCATAATAATTTTAATGGCTCCTTCGGGGGTCATTTCGGAAAGCACTTTACCCAACGCCTCGTAACCATCGCGGGCAATGTACTCGTCGATATTTTCGGGGTTAATTACACCACAGTTACGCAGGGCAATGCGAATTTGCTTTTTGTAAAAGTTCATGCTCTTTGAGTCGTTCACCGCCTCCTTGCTGTCCGGGTCGGTATAAAGCAAGCGCTCTACCTTCCGGCCTTTAACAATATGCTCTTCCACAATTTCGCGGGCGTCAGCCGGCTTCACCTGGGTGTAGAAGGTATTATCGGGGATTAGTTTTACAATGGGGCCTTTTTCGCAAAAACCAAAGCAACCCGTTTTTACCACCTGGGCAAAGTCCGAAAGTCCTTGTTTGGCTATTTCCGTTTTTAAGTTTTCCACTACCATGTCGCTTTCCGATGCACGGCATCCGGTTCCGCTACATACCAGGGCATGTATTTTGTATTCTGACATCTCGTTTCCTCCTTTTGGTTATTTAGTGGTGTCTTCTATATTTTTGTAATTCATCGGGATGATTCCCTCTACCAGTTCGCCATGGCGAATGTATTTCTCGATAATTTCATCGGCCTTTTTTTCATCAACATAGCCAAAAATAACCGGTTCCTTGCCTGGAATGGTTACTTCAATGGTTGGCTCTGCATAGCAATAGCCCATGCAGCCGGTTTGGGTTACCACGGCCTCAATGTTCCTCTTATCCAGCTCATCGGCCAGGTAGTTCATGGTCTCTCTCGATCCTGAGGCGATACAGCAGGTTGCCATGGCCACTTTCACCTGAATCATTCCTTCGGAATGCTCGCTCTTGTCACGTAGGGCTGTTTTTGATTTCAGCTCTTCGCGCATTTTGCGCAAATCATCTAGTGTTTTAACTTTTCCCATTAGTATTCAGTTTTATATAAATTTATTCTATTTGTAAATCAATAGCTCGTTAATGTCTTTTTAATGTCTTGGTAAACAGACTATTTAGAATTATTTTAAGTTGTATCCGCAGCACTTCGGTTTCGCTACATCCAAGGAACTGTCTGCCGCTGCTTCTTAGAGTTCATTCAGATTTTCTTCCATCATACTTTTTAAAAATTGTATCACTTCCGGATGATTGACCGGTAATCCATCGAGTTGTTCCCTTACTTCACTCAGGTCGAGTACAAAACGGTTAGCCCCTTTGGTGTGGATGTATATCCAGTTAATGTGCGGATAGCTCCGAATAAGTCCTATCCAGGTGCCAACAATATCGCCCATGGGTTGCCGGTCGATGTGGTGGTATTCGAAACTGGCCAGTACCTGCGTACCTTTTCCCGGTTGCGAAGCGACCCGAAGTTCACCACCCGCAGCTTCGGCATGCTGTTGCAGCAGGGGTATGCCCAGTCCGGTTTTCTTATTCCCAGTAGTAAAGAAGGGGTTATTGAGCCTTGCCAGAGTGCTTGCATCCATGCCACAGCCATCGTCTTCGAAACCGATGGTAAGCAGGTTCTTATCCGGTTGCTCATCGATGGTAATCGATATGGTTTTTGCCTTGGCATTCACCGAGTTTTGAGCAATATCCAGTATGTGCAACGACAGTTCTTTCATGGTTCCATTATTTTTCGTCCTCCCTCATTCCGCAATGCCATACATAGTTCGGCAAACGATGCTTCCTGCAGCCAATAGCGGGTTGTTGCCCGGCCGAGCGACTCCAGCTGATGGCTGTCGGAATTGGTTATCATGGTATAAGCGGCCAATTCGGGGTGCTCGTGGCGAAAGACAGCTATAGTGCTGCGGGCAGATACTTCGAGTGCAATGGGTTGCAGGTCGGCAGGGATAAATCCCAGCTGGCTCTTAATTGAATTGTAAGGCCGGTCGATATGGGCGGGTATTAGAATCCCCCCCAGGCGTTCCACTTCATCGCGCACCTCGTAAATGGTAGCCTCCAGAGCCGAAATTAACAAGGGTTCAACTTCGCTAAGTATACACTCATTGCGGTCAACCACCAGCTGATCCCCAAACAGCGAAGGCTTATTCGGGATGGCAGGCAGGCGGCTGTCCAGAAAATGCTGAAAAGCGTCTGTTTGTTCCAGGTTTTCAAAGAGCGTGAGGCAATGTATTTCCTCCCGGGTATTTACTTCGGCTCCGGGCAATACCACTATCCCGGCTTCTTTTCCCAACTCCATCATCACGCGGGCGTGAAGGGTGGAGTTATGATCAGCTATAGCCAATAAGTCAATTTGTTGCTTCGCCGCTTCACGAACAATCTTTACCGGGCTCATGTCCAAATCGCCACAGGGCGAAAGCACGGAGTGTACATGCAAATCAGCGCGAAAACATTTCATTATTCCCGTAATAATTGGTACAACTTACCGGCCACTTCAAAAGCCGACTGGTTGGTACTCAATACGGCAATCCCTTCTTCCTCCGCCAGGGTAAGTACCTCGGCTGCAGGTCGAAGTCCTTTAACCAGGAGTATGGCAGCAACTTCCTTTAAAGCTGCTACGGCCATAATATTTTTATGAGTTTGCAGGGTAATCCAAATTTCACCCTCGCAAGCATTGCCCATGACATCGCTGAGCAAATCGGAGCAATACCCTCCGGTCACCTCTTTATCAAGAAATTGGGCGCCTGCTAGTACCTGCAGGCTCAGTTGCTGAACTACATTTTTGGTTTGCATAGCACTACGGAATGATGTTATTAAATCGGTTGGTACCCCAGGTTTTTTCTGCCCGCAAAGGTTTCTTCGGAGCATGAGCCAGGGTGTTTTGCACAAATATACAATCGCTGGTTTTGGCTCTGCCCTGAACTATATCTTCGGCCAGGGTTCGGCACGATGGGGTTCCGCAACCACCGCAGTCAATACCCGGCAGAAAATGATGAATCTTTTGTATGCGCTCCATTTTGCTCATCGCTTCTTCGAAATTATCGTCGAGCTTGAGCATCGAACGGGGCTCTATGGCGTCAATGGCAATTCGTTCGAGCACATATTCGCGGTGCTTATCGATGGATTTGTTGTTGATGGTTTTACCTTTCGACATTTCGATGGCATAGTTGGCTGCCCGCTCGTGCAAACGTTCGCTGATCAGGAATCGGTTGGAGGTAGCCAGAATACCACCCGCGCAACTTTCGTCACAGGAACGGAGTTCAATAAAGTCGAAATTCACCGCCGATCCGTTTTCTATTTGCTCCAGAAATTCAATGGCATTTTTTATTCCATCAATGGCTATGCAACGCCCTTTAATGTGTCTGGATTCGCCGCCGGTCAGGCTCCACTCCATTTCCTCCACCCGGAGTTGTTCCTTTTCGGGTACTATACAGGTGGGTTTTTCTTCCTTTTTAAAGCTGCTGTATACCTTATTGAAAAGAGTGTCAATTTTGATCACACCGTTGATGGGGGAACTTTCTTCGCCTACCGGGCTTTTGATGGCAGCTATTTTAGCAGCACACGGAGTAACATAAAAAATCCCTATCTCATCTTCGGCGTACCCGCGTTCCAACAATTCCTGCTTAAAGGAGATGGCAGCCAAATCGAGAGGAGCTTTTAGCAGGACTATATTTTCGACCAGGTTGGGAAAACGAACCTGTATCAGGCGAACAATGGCCGGGCAAAACGAAGAAATAACCGGGCGTATGTCCTGGTTCTCTTCCACATAGCGGTTAATTTGCTCAATCAGAATGGAAGATCCATGTTCCGCCTCGTACACGTGAGTGAAGCCCTGCTCCAGAATACCGGAGTAAATTTTACGGGCAGCGTGGTGCCGGGGAAACTGGCCAATAAGCACCGAAGGCACAAGCGCCACACGAGCTTTATACTTCAGGATGGAGTCGAAATCATCGGGTTCGATGAAGATGGCATGAACCGGGCACACCTGCATGCATTTGCCACAATCTACGCAACGGTCGGGCATGAGCACTGCTTTTCCATCGGCCACGCGAAGTGCTTCGGTGGGGCACGCCTTCATGCAGTGGGTACACCCGATGCATACCTCCTCCAGAATTCGCAGTGCGTGATGAAACGTGCTTGCCATGCTACTTTATATAGGTTGTTATTTCCAGTTTGGTTCCTTTACCTACAATGCTTTCCACCTGCAAGTCGTCGGCATTTCGTTTAATGTTGGGCAGCCCCATTCCGGCGCCAAAGCCCATGTGGCGAACTTCTTCGCTGGCTGTGGAAAAACCTTCGGTCATGGCCTGCTCAATATCTGCAATCCCAGGTCCTTCATCCACAAAACGCATAAAAATCTTTTCCGCGTCTATTACCACCTCCATAATGCCTTTAAAGGCATGAGCCACTATGTTTACTTCGGCTTCGTACATGGCTACCGACACCCTTTTAATCAGTGCGGGAGCCAGGTTAAGTTGCTTCAGTATTTTTTTAACTTCGCTGGAAGCCAGTCCTGCCTTTGAAAAATCGCCACCTTCGATGCTATAGGTAAATTCCATTGCCACTTTAGTACACCGGTTTGAGTCCGGCTCCGAACAGTATGCCACTCAGGTGGAAAACCGATTTTTCGGAAGCCATCAGTATCATATTTTCTTTTTCCGCCAGGGCAATCATTTCCAGGGATGGGCGCTTGTTGCGCGCAAACAGAATACAACGCACCTCGGCCATTTCGGCCGTACGGATGGTTTGCAGGTTGTTGAGGCCGGTAATGAGCAGGAGCTTGTCAGTGTCCAGGGTCAGTACATCGCTCATCAGATCCGAAGAAAACGCACGATCGACCTGGTGGTCGATGTCCGCCTGCCGGGTGAGGAGTTCCGCATGGGTCTGACTCAGAATTTCACTAATTTGCATGCTCAAATGTCCTTACTTGTTGTGCTACAAAGCTACGGTATTTACTGTTATTAAAATAACAAGTTATACGCAAAGCCTTTATATATAATAGATCTAAATAGTATTGTTATTTGAATAACAGAGTTAATGCCTGATAGGAGCTTGTTTGGAAGGGGTCTAAATTACAGGACTGCAGGCTCGACATAGATCAGTGCCGAATATTTTTAAATCCTTATATAGATTTCTGGAAATTATGCAGTCAATTTGGTAAATTTGATAGGTAACCAAAGGTCCTTTTGAAGCGAAAATCGAACCCGGGTGAAGTTGAAGTGTTGGATTTAAAACGTAATATCATGTACCGGATTTTACTATTGTGCAAAGATACCGCAATACTTAGTCCCATGATTCAGTCGTATTTCAGGATGAATACCCATGACTCACTGGAGCTGTTTGTGGTTGGGGTGGAGGCCACCGCTATTCATCCCGAAGTAACAAAATTCCTGACCTCCGAAAAAGTTTCGCTGGAAGCTATTGAGTCGCACCGGCTGGAAGACTTCCAGGGGATTAACTTCGATTATATACTCACCTTCGATCCGGTGGCCAAGAAAGCGTCGCATCAACTGTCCTCGCATCCGGTCAAGTACCATTACGATTTAGACACCAATGCAGCTAAACTTTCGGCAGCTACCTGTCAAAAACTGTATCAGAAACTCAACTCCATACTGAACGAATTCATTGAAGAACATTTCTAACTAATAACGATAATTCTTTCGACGAAAGTTTCTGTGGATTAAAAAAAGCCTTCACCGGTTGGACGTACGGTCGGATTGTTACCTTTGCAGCTTTTTTAAACTTGCGTACCGATGAAGATTCGCACACCCAAATTTCCGCTCAACCCCAAAAACGATATTCTTTCGGGACTCACCGTGGCACTTGCCCTGGTACCCGAAGCGGTCGCTTTTGCGTTTGTGGCCGGAGTGGATCCTCTGATTGGACTTTACGGCGCTTTTCTGATGGGGTTGATCACTTCCGTATTCGGCGGAAGACCGGGTATGATTTCGGGAGCAACCGGTGCCATGGCCGTAGTTATGGTGCATTTGGTACAGCATGGCAACCAAGTAGGATTGGAATTATCCGAACCCATGGCAAATTTAGGGGTACAATGGTTGTTCCTTGCCCTGTTGCTGGTCGGTGTCCTACAGGCTCTCGCCGGAATTTTTAAGCTGGGAAAATTTGTACGGCTTATCCCACACCCAGTCATGTTGGGTTTTGTTAACGGATTAGCCATTGTTATTTTTCTTTCCCAACTGAATCTTTTTAAACAATACGTGGGAGAATCCCTGCACTGGATCCATGGAACCCGATTGTACATCATGCTTGCCCTGGTGGGGCTTACCATGCTAATCATGTTTGTATTGCCAAAAATAACCCGTAGAATACCTTCGGCACTGGTAGCCATTGTGATTATTGCCTCCATTACTATACTGGGCGATCTCGATGTGCGCACGGTAGGCTCTTTTATTCGCGACGGAGGTGGAAACGGTTTGCAGGGAGGTTTGCCCCATTTTCAGCTGCAAATTTTCCGTTTGCTTCCTACCCTGAATGGGCATTGGGGCATGTTACTTACAACGGCAGTTCTGCTGGCTGCGGTGGGGCTCATTGAATCGCTACTGACCCTTAGTCTAATCGACGATTTGACCGACACCCGCGGAAGCGGCAATAAGGAATGCCTTGCCCAGGGGGCTGCCAACTTTGCCAATGGTCTGTTTGGCGGAATGGGAGGTTGTGCCATGATCGGGCAGTCGGTAATCAATGTTAATTCGGGCGGTCGCGGACGATTATCAGGGGTAGTGGCCGCCTGTGCCCTGCTCTGTTTTGTACTCTTTGGGGCTCCTCTGATTGAACAGATTCCCATTGCCGCCCTGGCAGGCGTTATGTTTATGGTGGTGATAGGAACCTTTTCATGGAGCAGTTTCCGGATTATCCGTAAAATTCCGTTGGCCGATGCAGTAGTTTTGGTGGCGGTCTCAGCAATTACCGTTTGGAAAGATTTGGCCATTGCTGTATTGGCAGGGGTAATTATGTCGGCACTGGTTTTTGCCTGGCAAAGTGCCACCCGGGTTAGAGCCAAAACTAGTCTAAAAGCCGATGGCACCAAGGTATACTCCATTTGGGGACCCCTTTTCTTTGGCTCGGTACGCGATTTTATGTCGCGTTTCGATGTGGAACATGACCCGGAACAGGTAGAGGTGGATTTTATGGAGTCGCGCATTAGCGATCATTCGGGGATTGAGGCGTTAAGCAGCTTGGTACAAAAATACTTCCGCGCAGGAAAAGTGATCAAACTCATTCACCTGAGTCCCGAGTGTAAAACGCTGTTGTTAAAGGCCGATCCAAACCTGGAACTGGTAATCGAAAGCTCGGCCGATGATCCGCGTTATTATGTTGCTACGGATATGATGGATCAGGATGTGTAGGCGTTGCTGAGCGATGGTGTCTAGCCGAAATATCGGCCATCTGAGTTGCAGCGAAATCAGTCATTTTACAATTGGTTTACTTAACTTCACATTTATATCCGCTACATCCACTAATATTCCTTCCGAGTAAGTATTGGACTTTAATGGTTTTGGTCATTTCACCCAAATTATCAGCCCTATATAGTCCTGTACACCGAACCAATGCTTTGAGTGGGGCTTCCTTCAGCCAATACTTCACGTAGTGACTTTGCCTTTGACTAATACGCCCCCTTACCAGGCGTATGGAGGACATACACCTCCTAGTGTCAGCGCCATGCCGGGCGCACTAAAAAAGGCTGTTCCAGCATCCTGAAACAGCCTTTTAAAGCATGCTAAACTATTGGCTCTATTCGATCACGAGTTTCTGAATGGTCGTTTCAGAACCGTGGGTATACTGAACGAAATAGATACCGGCAGCCAACGAACTAACATCGAAGTTCAGTTCGTACGATCCGGTACTTTGCAGTTCATTTTGGTACACCTTGCTTTCAACCGTTCCTACCACATTAAGGATACGAATGCTTACCGGCTCGTCCTGCTCAATTCCGAAAGACAGCGTAATTTGACCGCTGGCCGGGTTCGGGTAGAAACTAAACACGGATGCGCCAGGTTCACTTATTCCGCGGTCGGCCCATTCTTGTTGCGAGTCAACTTGGCTGATCTCCTGAATCAAACCAGGCATGGGGCCGGCATAGGTTCCCGGGAGTTCTTTGACTACTCGCTTCAAATTTACCGGGCTAACGCAGATTTCGTCCACCTTGGTTAGTTTGAATTTATCCAGATTCCATTCCCAACCATTGGTTCCTACCCCTTTGAGTTGGATTGTATAGGTACCGGGATAGAATTCGTAGTACCGGTTAGAAGTTTGGGTACGATAGATATTCCAACTGGTGGTTGCAGTGACCGGATCGGTATTGTAAGCCACACCGTTCACACTGAACTCAATTTTTGCCACGGTAATGGGCGTTGCAATGGTGTATTGCAGTTCATATTTACCCGCTTTGGCTATGGTTATCGGATAACGCACCCAGTCGTTGGTATTCACCCAATTAATAATTGTACCATCCTTTTTCGCACCCAGACCGGGGCCACCCCACTGGCTGTCGTTGGTTGTTCCACCGGTAGCTGTAAAAGTTTCGGCTTCCACAATCACTTCAACAAGTTGATTTACAGTAATGCTGCACGCAGCAGAAAAATTGCCATTGTTTGTAGTCACGGTAATTTGAGCGTTTCCTCCTTTTAAAGCAGTTACCAAACCGGTAGCGCTTACCGAGGCCACAGTAGCATCACTGGAACTCCATGAAACAGTTTTGTTCGTTGCTGTACCAGGCTGTACCGTTTCAGTTAGTTGAAAGGTTTGGCCTATATTAAGAGTTTGCTGTGCAGCGGATAAAAGAACTCCGGTTACCGGAATAGTCCGGGGGGTTACGGTAATGTTAAATGCAACGCTATAGTTGCCATCAACCGTGGTTGCAGTTATGGTAGCTGTACCGGTACTTACGGCAGTCACAAAACAGGAGGCAATGCCAGAGTAAGGATCGAAGTAGGTTGAAGCGGCTACCGATGCAATGTTGATATTGCTGCTCGTCCAATGTACCGTTGTGTTGGTGGCGTAAATGGGCAAGATTTTAGCCTGAAGTATTTGGGCAATACCCTCTTCAAGGGTGAAGTCCGAGTTTTCATAAATTTCAAAACTGCTTACCCGAACATTCAGGTTGCCAATACGCAACAAACGGAATTTGTCCAAATTGAAAACTTTGCCCGTGGGGCCGTTGGCTCTCAGGTACACACTGTAATTTCTGGTGCGGTCGAGGTTAATGGTTTGCTTTTCCCGAACCCGTTGGAATACATCCCAGCTTCCTACATTAGGCACATTGGTGGTTACCTGTGAGGATAAATCGTCGGAGCGGAATTCGATGGAAGCACCGTCTATGGCTGAACCGATGGAGTAATCGACCAGGTATTCGCCGCTCATTAACCATGCTGGTATTTGATAGGCACCTTGCTGTCCGGATGTGGCTTCAATTGCAGTTCCTGCAGATGATGGATACGTACTAAACGTTGAAGGTATGGCCACCCGGCTTTCGCCTTCGATGGTGATAACGTCAGTTGAAGCTAATACGTGCACCAGACAGCTTTTGCTGAAGTTGCCTTCTGCGGTGGTCACGGTTATAGTGGTAGTACCTGCTGCAACAGCTGTAATCAGGCCATTGGCATTCACCGTAGCACTACTTGGGGTACTGGATGCCCAGGTGACATTTTTATTGCCGGCTGTTTCAGGAAGTACGGTCTCAGTCAGTTGATAGCTGTCTCCAATAGCAAGGTAAACCTCACTTTCGGAAAGATTTACATCTACCACCGAATTGCCTGCCCCCTGTACGGTAATGGTGTATACCAATGAATGGTTTCCATCCTCTGTTGTTGCAGTAACCGTAGCGGTACCCTGAGTTAGGGTTTTGATCCAGATTGAAGCCTGGCCGCTTGTAACATCAAAATACGCCGGGCTATTGATGGACGCTACAGATTCATTGCTGCTTGCCCAAGTCACATTGGTACGGCTGGAATAAAGCGGAGTCAGCTTGGCAATCAGTTGCACCAGGTCTCCAGGATTCTGGGCGAAGGAGGACTCGCTTATGTACGTCATGCTTTGTACCGGGATATTCAGGTCGCCAACACGAACCAGACGGAAATTGTCCAAGTTAAGAACTTTACCGGAAGGCCCTTTAGCCGTGATGAATAAGCTGTAGTTTCGATTGCGTTCAAGGTTCAAATAGGTACTGGAAGCTACCCAGGCGAAGGAATTCCAATTGCCCTGGTTGGGTACCGTTACCGTAACCTTCTCATCGTAATCGATATGGTCTGTTGTAATCTCAAGGCTTACGCCATTTATTGCAGAAGCAACATTGTACTCGATACGGTACATTCCGCTCGGATAGGACGCAGGCAGGCTATAGATACCCCGTTGGTCGTTATTGGCTTCCACCGCTGCGCCATTGGCTATTTGGTAGGTAGTAAATGCCCCCGGGATGGATGCCCTGTTTTCGGCTTCAATAAGGATGCTGAAGGGAGGTTCAACAACCGTAATGGCGCAGGTGGCTGTGCGACTGCCGTCTTGGGTGGTTGCCGTAATAACGGCATTGCCCAGGCCCACTGCGGTGACCAGTCCGTTCGAAACTGTGGCAACCGCTGTATTGTTGGATGTCCAGCTTAGGTTTTTATTGGTGGCATTGGCCGGGTAGACTGTTGCCAGCAGCGTTTCAGAAGTTCCCCGGTCCATGGTCCGGTTTTTCTGGGATAGCACTACACTATCTGCTGAAACCTGCAATTCGGCCACCTTGGCCAGTACAAAGCGGTCCATGTTCCAAGCCCAGGACCCGCTGCCCGTGGCTGTAAGCTTAATGGTGCTGTTCACTCCGCTTTGCAGGGTGATGGTCTTGCTCGCTTTCCGCAACTGGTAGCTTTCCCATCCACCATTGCTGGGGACAGCATCGGTCATAATCAGGTTGCCATCAACCGCCAAGGCTATTGAGGAGGTGGTCATGGGGGTACTTAAGTAGTAGTTGACCTCGTAAATGCCACTTTCAATATTGGCCGGCAGGTTGTAGGTTGCCCAGTCGCCAATGTTTACATAGTTAATGGAGGTGCCATTGTTTTTAACTCCATATCCGGGGCCTCCGGAGGGGGCGTCGTTGTAAGTACCTCCGGTGCCGGTAAAGCTTTCGGCCTGGATGGTGTACGTACTGCCAATGGCTTTATTGGCACTTTTGGCCGGAGCCGGAATGCTGATGGTTACCCCATCGTTGCAGTTGATGTACAAATCCGATTCCCATACGCCCCGGCCATAGGTGGCTGCTCTGAGTTTCTTAGTGTAGTAATTGATTTCCAACTCGTATACTTCAACATTTACCAGGCCGTTGCTGAAATTGAGCCACGAGGACATGGTATTGTCAATATAGTATACCCCAAAATCGGCTCCCAGGTAAATGCCGTCATCGCTACCCTCCTGGTATACTATGGTATTCTTATTCTGTGCAGGAAAACCGGCAGTTGGGAGCATGGTCCAATTGGCACCGCAATCGGTACTTTTGTATGCGGCCACATGGCTATATACCCATAGTTTATTTTCATTGTTTGGGTCGATGGTAAAGCCGGTAATGCCCCAGTTGGCAGGTAATTGGGAAGTAATCATAGACCATGTGGCACCCCCGTCTTTACTGGCATACAAGCGTGTGTTTTTTAGCCCAAAGATGTAATTGGGATTGGCCCGGGATACTTTCACATCGGTAAAGTGGTTCGCTGAATCCACACTTTTCTTCGTCAGATTGATCCAGGTAGTTCCAGCATCAGTCGATTTGTACATATCGATATACCCGGCATATATAACATCACTGTTGGTAGGGTCTAGTGTGTACGGGGTAATCCAGGAACCATACACATCAACTCCATTTTCCTTGGGGGTAATTGGACTTATATAGGTACCGTTGTTGGTTGCTTTAATGAGCTGGCCGTTTTGAGCCGATCCGTAGAAAGTTCCTTCTTTGACCGGGTCGAACAGGCATTCGCCACCATCGCCCCCGTACCATTGGTGCATGGTATTTGTGTTGTCCATAAACATGCTTCCATTATCCTGTGCACCTCCCAACACCATATCGGGGCTGTTGGGTTTTCCACCAATGCGGTAGAACTGGGTGATTTCCAAACCAAAACTCAGATTGGCCCAGTTTTCGCCGGCATCCGTTGATTTATTGATACCCCCATCGGTACCGCAGTACAGGTTGTTGTTCGCATCCCACTCCAGGGCATGAAAATCGGCATGGGTATAGTTTCCGGCACCAGCGCGGAATTCGACCCAGTCGGAAGTCAGTGACCAGGTTACCCCGCCATTTACCGATTTCCAGCTATTGATACTGCCCACATGCACTTCATCCGCATTCACGGGCGAAGCGGAGATGCACAGATCGTAAAAATTCTGTGACCGGTAATCCTGACCATCGGGTTCGCCACCTAAAATGTTGGGCGCATTTGACTGTAAGGTGAAGGACGCCCCAGCGTCGGTTGAACGATATACGCCCCCAAAATGAAAATCGGAGGTGGTGAAACTGTAGAGCACATACAGGTAGTCGGGGTTGGCTGGGGTAACTGCAATGGCTGCCCTGGTCTTGTATACATCAGTTTCCGAGGGAAGTACCGAGCCGCTGAGTTTGGCCCAGTTTTGTCCGCCGTTGATGGTTTTATAAACGTTTCCGTACATAGTGGAGGCATACAATATGTTCGGATTGGTAGGGTGGAATTCCAGGTCGGCTACCCGGTCGTAATCCAGGTATCCCGGCAGGGTTTGCAGGGTCCAGTTCAAACCGCCATTGGTGGTCTTATACACACCAGGTTCTGTCGCCGCGTATATGGTACTGGGTTGACTGGGGTGCATCAGTAATTTGTAACTTCTGTTTATACTCGAAGTTAAACCGGTACTCATCCAGGTAGTTCCATTGTCAATGGATTTGTATACCCCGAGTGATTCGGTATCCGCTCCATCGCCATCGCCGGTGAGGATGTAGATGGTGCGGTTGGCCACGGGCGAAGTTGGGTCAATGACAATACTGGAGACCCCCAGCCTGGGCATGCCATCGATCATTGGGCTCCAGGAGCTACCGCCATCGGTACTGCGCCATAGGCCGCCACCGGGCGTTCCTACATAGATGATGTTGTTGTTTGCCGGATCGAAAGCAATGCAGTTCACCCGCCCCATACCACCGGAATAGCCATTGCTCCAATGGTTAAACGCGGTTTTCTGGGTGGATTCCCAGTTTCCGTTAAAATTATAGGCGGCTTTCTCCCCTGTAACGGATTTGGAGGGGGCATAAAATTCGTCCCATTTGGTTTTCGAGGTATTGATCAACCGACCGTTTTCATCCAAACGGGTGGAATTGTAGTACTTCCAGCGTTCGTATTGTTTCCGTCCGGAGTGCTTGCCCTGGAATTTGCCTTCCCAGGCTTTATCCACTGCTTTGGTAATCTCATCGAAGGTTGCGCCGGTAGCCGACATGGAGTCGATGATTGTCATGAAATTCTGCGCATGCAGAAAATAACACGAACTCCACAGTAAAAGAATACTGATTAGTAGATGTTTTCTCATCATGTTAATGAAATTAGTTTGTAATGTTATGTGGAACACAACAATAGCACTTCTACCAGCTAACCAAACGAATAACGGCGCCTATACTTTCGATACTACTCGGGCATGTTGCTTCATTTTACGGGCAATGGTACCTGCAACTTCGGCGCAAAATAGCACTGAATTAATATACTTTACGGGTAGAAAAGAAAACTAATTTGAGGTTTTGATGCACGGCGTCTTTAATCCCTCTTCCACACGATGGTACACGCTTTTCGAATTCCAAGGTTGAATCAAGTTATTTTCTGGTTTTGATACGCTTGTTGGATTCGGCACAAAGCTAAAGAATAATTGTTAAAGAAAATTAAATTATCGGTTACAGGTACGTAAATTTTGCACTACTACATCTAACCACCTAAATGCAAGGGCGTGTATTTGGTCATTTGGTATTTTATTTGGGTTCAAAATTAATTCTAATCACGAACCTTTTGATACTGACAAAAACTTCAAATCAGAAAAGTATTGCTTTAGTTTTACTTTACCACATTCCGAAAACCCAACAATTTTAACCCATAATTCCTAAAAGAAATTGTTGGATTTGCCTCTTTGCTCTCTTTTGGGCCGTGGCCAATAAGGCTAAATATTAATTTGAGGTGCTAGGAGAAGTAGTTCCTCAATCTGAAGTAGAAGAATTCCCTGTCCCTGGTTCCTTGATTGATCATAATGAAGCGTTTTATTTTGCTATTGATATTTTCTGCAATAGCATTCGTATGCCCT
>QKEH01000176.1 GCA_003252385.1 Bacteroidota bacterium
GCAGGTAATCGATGGGCAGGGCAATTTTCAAACCCGGAAATTCTGGATCCCGTAAGGGGTGCGATTTAGAATACAATCGTACTTTTTATTCCTATCGGTAGTGGCCTGGTGGTTGATTTCGGGTTCGCACGGGTTGGAGTGAGTATGGCGGTGTTTTAAAACCGCATAATAAAATCGATGTAAGGCACTCCAATAATGAAGGTCTCGTAAATTAGGTATCCGTTAACAAAAGCGGCATCGATGGTAAAGCGATCCCACATGAAGCGTACCCCGTAGGAAACAAAGGGGCGGTAGGCTTTCTGAGGATCTTCGTCGAAAGTTTCGTCATCGTTTACCAGGGTAACATTTACCAGCCAGTTTTCGCTGACCAAAGCTACCTTTTCGCTAATACGAGCCATACCGTTTAGGGTAAATACGGGTTTTTCGGTAGCTTCATCGTTGGTAAAGCCATAACCCATTCCCAGGGTAATGTTGTTCTCGGGATTCCCCACGGTAGTAAGTCCGTAGCCAATGCCGGCCAGGGTGCTTTCGGGGAGCAGTGCCACCAATACGCCGGCTCCGATATACCAGCCCGGGAGCACTTCGGTGCTGATTTTGGGAGTGGCATACGCAGCAAAGGGCAGTAACACTCCACCTCCGAGCGAAAGATGCGGGGTGACCCCGTAGTTGGCCGAGTTGGCAACTACCCAGGCATTCTGGTAGTAGCCTTCCCCTTTTTTCAGCGGAATGGCCGAAGGGGCAAACAGGTAGCGTGTGGCGTTGGGGTTGGGAAACCAATCGTGCCGGGTGTCTTGCACGGGATGGCCTTCTATCACCTGAATGCCGGCCAGGTATTCCACAGGTATGGTAAGGCTCCCCATACTTTTGGTATCCAGCGAAAAGGCATGAGCGCTTCGTGAACCGATGGTGCCAATAAACGAATTCCCGTTGATCAGAACCACTTCGTAACGTGCCCCGTCCACTTCGGGGGTTACGGAGCGCACTTCGCGGCGCGGTAGGGTCAGGTATCCCAATACGTTGTCGTAAAAGGCGATCTCGGCCTCGTTTTCGTCTGTAATTCTGCCTACAAACAGGCTATGATCCTTCATGCGAATGGTGGTAAAGGCCAGCAGGCTGTCGGGCGGCGCGGCTTGCTGTGCCTCCAGAGGTATAACTGCGGCCGGCAGGAGGACGCACAGGGCAATGCATATCGAGGTTTTCATCGTTTTAAGAATTATTTTACCAGTTCGTAAACAAACGCATCGTTATTAAAATCGCCGAAAAGGGATTCCCGGGACTCGGTACTGCCGGTAACCAAATAATGGCCGGTAAGGGTGGGTATGGCCGCATAGGCACAATCGCTGAAATCGCCACCCAGGTATTCCATCCAGTTCAGGTTTCCGTTGGGAGCTATGCTGGCTACCAGCATTTCCCTTCCATCGGAGGCCGTTTCGCGGCGCCCGGCCAGCAGAAAGTCCTCGTTTCGTGACTTTCTGACTGAGAATATACAGGCTTCGGTGTTCAGCCAGTCTTTTTTTTGCCATTGCAACCTGCCGTATTGGTCGCAAAGGAAGAGTTCCGTGTGGGGGTGGTAAAGGGGGCTGTCCCACGAAAAAAGAAATTCCCACCACAAGGATTCGAGGACATCGGGAATGCCTACGCCTAACAAATCGTTGCGGCTGTTTACGCCACAGGCCATGACCCATCCGTAACCGATATCGGGGTAGAAGCTTTGGTTCAGCAGGTTTCCGGCACTATCCAACTCCACAAACCAGAGCGAAGGTCGCGAAACCGAAGGTGGGTTTTCCAGGTCGCCATCGCTCGATTCGCTAACCGACCAGGTGCTGTAGTTCCCACGATCGTTTTCCAAGGCGTACAAGCCGTAGTCGTTGGCCGATCCTCCCAGGCATCGCTGCCAGATCATTTGCAAGCGGGCATCTAGTTTTACGATCCAGGCATCGTTTCCGAAGGAAGTTCCGGTATGCAATCCCTGCACATCGCCATTATCCGACAGGGTGGATCCGGCCAGCAGATAGCCGCCATCGGAGGTACAGCATATGGAACGTACCAGTTCCGGCTCGGAACCGCCCAGGGTGGTTTCGGCCAGTAACTGTCCCTGCGGGCTGAGCTGTACCACCCAAATATCGGGGTAGAAACGTTCGGGTTCCACTCCATCATTGCCACCGGTATGCCCGGCAATTACCAGGTTATGTTGGGCATCTTCCGCGATCTGGTATACCAGATTGCGCTGCCGGTTTTTAAAGTCCTTTTGCCATAGCAGGTTTCCGGAGGCATCCAGCTTCAGGAGCCAGTAATTCTGACAAACACGTCCATCTTCATCGGTGTGTTCCACTCCATACGACTCGGTGACACCGGCCATGATAAAACCCCCATCGGAAAGACCCACAAGGTCTACTCCCCAATCGTTGGCATCGCCGCCAGCCATAAAATGGATGAGGGTATCGCTGAGTTCACCGGGAGGCTTCTCGCAGGCATTCAGCAGAAGCAGGAGTAACAGAAAGATCAATCGCCACATAGCATAGTCGTTAAAATTTTAAAACGAAATCGATATAGGGCACTCCAATCGGTAAAAACTCCTGAATGTAGGCATTGTTGTAGAAGGCCACATCAACTGCCAGACGAGGCCAAATGAAGCGGGCACCGTAGGAAAACAGGAATTCATTTCCATAGATTGTTTCCGGGAAATCGGCGGTCTTGTAGCGGATCAGCCAGTTTTCCGTAATCAACATTACCCGGCGACTGATGCGGGTCATACCATTAAACGTGGCAATGGGGGCATGGAGCCAGTCGCTTCCGGCGTAACCGTGCCCGAAACCCAGGGTAAGATTGTGGTCGTAATTGCCGTAGGTAAGCAGTCCGTACCCCAACGCCAGATGATGTACCGCCTGTTCGTCGTTAAAGGCCGGAAGCAGGGAGTAAAAAAGCCCTGCGGCACAGTACACATTTTTTACCACTTTCACCCCGTATTTGGGCGTAATATAGGCCGCAAGCGGCAGAATAACGCCCCCACCCAGGGTTAGGCTATTGGTAACTCCCATATTACCCGAATTGGCCAACACATAGGCATTTTGGTAGTACCACTCGCCCTTCTTCATGGGCAGGGCCGAAGGGGCAAACAGGTAACGTGTGTAGTTCGGGTTGGGATAGGGATGCTTGTCGGGGAAGGGCTGCCGGGAGCCGAGAGATTCGATTTTCAGAATGTGGGCGGACGGAATGCTTACTTCTCCGAAGCCGGTGGATTGCAGGAGGATAAAGCCCGGGGTGCGGCCCACCAAAGTTCCGGTAATCAGGCTGCCGGATTGAAGGGTCAGACGGTAGACCGATGTGGTATCTTCGGGTTGAAACGATTTGATCCGATCCAGTGCCAGGGTAATTTCTCCCAACAGGTTGTCGCAGAAAACCAGTTGCTCGTTGAGGGTATCCAGAGCCTGACCGATATACTGATTTCCACCCTTCATTTTAACACTGCCCAGATGGGGCTCGCAGCGGATGAAATGCGGGGCTTTGGATCCATAACCACCAGGCATTGCCACCAAAAGACACAGCGTGCACGCAACGGAACGTAATATATAAACCACTTTCATGGCTCCACGGGTTAGGTTACTTAAAGGTACAAAATGCCTGGCACGAAGTCAATGCCAGCTAAAATAAGGGATGGTTCGAAAGATCTTCAACGGCTGTTTCACTGGTAAATCATGGTATTTTTACAATCCACTCCGTGGGATTATTTAGTTTTCAATGGGCATTTGAAAATTTAAATGAATATCTTGCAGCTACTTTGACGAAATAGGAACCGGAACCTGTATCAATCTATCCCCCCAGCCCTATGGAAAACGAAAAAGTATTTCCTTTTAGACCTCAATACATATCCCGACTTTCCGATAAAATCAGCGAGGAAGAATCCAACATCAATAAATATGGCTTGTTTAGCCTGGATATTATTGAGGGATTTTTGGCGCATTTGTCGCAGGACATCCTCATACAAACCCCCGTTAGTTTTTTTGAATTCATTCCTGGCGATCTGGCTGAAAAGATTGATATATCTTCGGATAAACGCTTCCTTCTTAAGGAGGTGGATCCATTTTTTGATCCTTTGCTCAAGGGGCGGATTATTCTCAAAACGAATAATGAATCCTTCTTTGAACGAAAGCGCTGCTGCTATCAGTTTAAAAAATGCCTGGCCAACGCCAACGATCCTCAGGGTGTGCGGCTGTGTGACCGCGTAGACAGCCGGGTGGCTTTTTTTGCACATCCCAATTTGCCCAAATATTCTAAGAAGGAGTACCACAAAGTGCTGGATCCGCTTATTAAAAAATTCAACAGCCTGCCACGGAACAAGAACCTCCCCGATGTGGTGCTTCACCCCGAAGTTCCTGTGTTGCATTACCATTGCCCCTATTCCAATCTGTACGAAATTGTATTTCCGGTATTTTATGGCAATCAGGTGATTGGCTGTGTGCTTATTGGCGGTATTCTGATTGGCGAAGCCCGGGTGGATGAACTCCTTGCCGGACTGATTGCCCAGTTGCAGGACGAAGATGTGTATTCCGAACGGAACCATCAGGAACTTATTGAGTGTATTCAAAAGGACATCAAAGCCCGGGAGCGAAAACTGGAGTTGATTCTGGAACGAAAACCCGAGGAGGGGCCAGCCATTGTGGAGGGACTGCGTGCCGGAAAAACCATTACCGAGGCCTACCGGGTGGCCATGATCCACATTAACGATTACATTTCCAAATTTGAGGATCGTTTTGCCAAACGGGTCGAACTGCACTGGTACAAGTACATCAACCAGGAGTTCAATGCTATAAAGAATTCTTTTCACAAAAAATCGCAGGAACAATTCATTGCTCTTAACTCCCGCAAGAAATCCTTTTCGGTGCGCGACCTTTCGGTGATTATTGAGGAAACCCTGAAAACCATTGCCCAGAAGTTTTTCGATGAGGGCGATTTTATCCGCATTTTTGGGCTGGTGGATTTTAATCAGTCGGTGCTGCGATTGCTGGCTGCATCGGATCGCGATGGGAGCATGAAACTGAAGAACCTGATTTTTAACACCTCAAAAATTCCTGAATCCATCATTCGTAAAGGCCAAAATATATCGAACAAGGACGATGCCGATGGGAAATACCTTAAGGATGGCTTTGAATTCACTATAGGCAAACGCAAACCCGATATTCGAAAGGACGATATCATTCGCTACTACCCTACGCTATCCTCCAAGGTGACCTTCATTATATGGAAACGTTACAATTCCGATAACAGCGAGTTGGATCAGTTCCGAAACCTGAAAAATGCCCTGCTCGACTTTTACACTTCCATTGCGGCCACCTATGCTTCGCTGTGGGGGAGCGAAACTGATAAACGACTGGAAGATACCATTCGCATAGCTCGTCACGAATCCTTCCAGGTAATTACCCGCATACAGGATACCCTGCAGTCCAATTTTACGGACAGCGACAAGCTGGAACGTATCATCCGCAACAATACCTTTTCCAAAAAGGTGGATGATATTTTCATTTACCTGAAGTTGATGCGCTTTACCATGGACAAAGGAGCCTTTTTGTTTAGGCGCGATGATATCAAGCTGGCACCACTGGATTTGTATCAGATTTTCAACAAATCGCTCAACCTGTACCGGAAACAAATGGATTTGAAGGGACTCTGGCTCGATTACCCCGATGCCAAACACCATGCCGACATGGTTCTGGTGGCCGATGCCATTCTGTTTGAGCATGTAATCAACAACCTGATTGACAATGCCGTGAAGTATTGCTACCGCGGAACGCGCATTGTAATCCGTGTCAGTCAGAATTCGCAGTTTATTACCCTGAGGGTGGTGAGTTTTGGCCCGCGGATCGGCAAAAAGAATGAAATTTTTGAACTCTACCAGCGCGACAACGAGAGCATCGAAGGCGATGGCATTGGCATGTACCTGGCCAAGGAAATTATTAAGGCGCACGAGGGCAGCATCTCGGTGGAAAGTACGGTACAGTCGAGGCTGAATGTACCCTGTATCGAAAATTACCTGGCCAACCGACGCTTTTACAAACGCCTGGGTTCGCCTGCCATTGCCGAAATTGAGAGTGATATTGAAAGCCGTTACTCATCAGCCGATGCCGTGGGGGTAATTTCACCCGAGGCGCAGAACGGCGGCTTCCGTTACATACCCCTGCCAACCACCCTTTTGCACGAATACAAATGGCCCATTTACAAAAATGCTTTCATCATCAGGCTGAAAAGGGGAAAGACCCTGTCTGCTGAAAATACCGAAGCTCAAAAATAATAACCCATTCAACGGAAAAACATAGCAATCAGAATTATGAAGGAAATACTACTACTGGAGGATAACGGACTCATTTGGGATGCATTTAAAGAACGCGAAAAAGACTACGGAGATATCAAATTGTATACGGCATTTCAGATTTCCGATGCCATGGATTTGTTTGAATATCATAAAGACACCATCGATTGGCTGATCGTGGATTTAAATGTTCCCTGTACCGGACTTACCCGCGAAGAAACCGATGCTTCGGAGCGGAACCTGATTACGGGCTGGATATGGCTAAAGAACTACGTGTATCCCAAACATCCGCAGTTCAAAAAACGCACCATCATCTTTTCGGCCCATATCAAAGAAATGGAAGAACATGCCGATATGAAGCAGATTCACAGCGATGGTATACTGATTATGCCTAAAGCCAAGTTCACCCCAACCGATATTATCCATAAAATTAATCAGGGCGCGTAACCTATGAAACCCAATACAACCAAAGTACTTATCGTTTCCTGTGCGGTGGTGCTCTCCACTGCCCTTATCTCCATTAGCCTGAACACCTCGCGGGTGAACCGGGCAGTGGCCGACTGCAGCGTAGAGCTGATTCCACTCAATGCGGCTCTGGCGAATGTCGACTCCGTGTTTAAATACCACGCAGATTCCACCCAACAGTTAATTTTGCTTAAAGTGGACGCTAAAGATTTGCAACAGCACCTGGTGGAGCTTCACGAATCGGCCATGCGGCTCAAAGAACAAAAACGCTGGTTACTCGATGCCAATGCCATTTCGTTTCTTTTTCAGCTGCTTTCGGTACTGCTTATTGCCATTGGCATGTACCTCCTGCAAACCATCAATAACCTGGTGGTTCGCAACAAGAAAATTACCGAACACTTTCAACAGCGTTACGGGAAATTTCAGGAGCATTTCAATGAAATTGCCTCCTCCATGAACCACCGCATGCAACAGCTGACCAAGCGCGCCTCCCAGTTCGACCACAAGGTGAAAACCCGGCAGATGGTTAATCAAATATTCAGCCGTTGCCAAATTATACATCATTGTACGCTGTTTTTAGTGGCCGAACCAAAAATGGGAGACACGTACAACGACGAAAACCTGAAGTTCTGTTACAACATCAATGAGGAATGCACAGCCATACAGCAACAGGTTGGACAATTTACCAATAAATGGGAGTTTTTGGAAATCAACAAAACCGATCGGAAGTTGCTGATTGGGCTACTCAAAGGAGCCCGGGTTCAGATGGAACGCCTCAAACTTCCCGAAACCGGAAATTACTATAAAGAGGTTCATGACCATATTACCACCACCATCAACTGCATTCGGGGCAAGCAACACAAAAAAAGGCTGATATAGAGTTAGAAGGTATTTTGAATGGCCTGCTTCCGGGAATATGGTTTCTCAATCACCCGGGATTGATCCGTTTCAGCCATACGTATAGACCCGTTGTTTCAACTTCAAATATTCTAATAATACCTTGTATAAAAGGCATATAACAACTTCTATATGAAATTATACTTTATCCAAAATACCAGACGGTACATCCATCGCTTGCAGTTATGCACGGTTAGTGCTATTGTGCAGAATGAGTGATAAACCGTTGGGTAGGGCAGCGACTCGGCCTTATATCTGAAATGCTCCATCAGGGTTTGGCAATGGTGCTGTATAAGGGCGCGGTCCCGGGGGGGTAAATCCTGTCTCCATCGATCCATTCGGGTTGCATCGGGGGGCAGCGTCACCCGGGTATGCAAGGCCCGGTGTGCCGGCGAAAGATGCTGCCAATACGTATCTTTGCTGGCATCAGGTGGAGATACCAGTTGGTGTTCACGGGCAAAATCGTTGAGCACGGTATCGGTTTCGGCGATAAGCCTCTCGTAGCTTATATAGGGGATGTTGTGCCGGATGAGTTGCTTGCAAAAAACCTTCCATTTCGCGGCCAGCACCAGCGGGTTGTGTGCCATCATTCGGCCGGTATCCGGGTGCGGGGTAAGGCGCTGCGAATGGAATACCGCCCGGGGGTCGCGGAGCACGGCCAGCCACATTACATCGGGAAAATACTTAAACATAGGATAGAGGTGGATCAGTCTTTCTGCTTTAAATACAACAATTTCCGCATCAGGTTTCATAGCATTGCGGTACAGGGTTAGCAGGCTGCGGAAAGTCTCCATATTGCTACCATGGTAGTTTAGGTTTTCCAGGGTGAAACCGGCGTTCTGCCAGGCAACAAATTTGGGATCCTGCTGCAGGCGATGTTTGCATTCCGCTGCCCATTGCAACGAACCGGGTTGTTCAGGTGCTTCCAGCCAACCTGATACCGGTACATCCAGCTCGGGGCATACGCAAACTTCGCGGAACTGGTGCAGCCTGTGAGCCAGAAAGGTGGATCCGGAGCGGTTAATGTAGCAGAGAAACAGAATTTTAACCGGCTTCATGGGGTATCATTTGTTGGATGATTTCCCGGAGTTGTTCCGAAAACAACCGGGGGTGATAGGTACGGTGGAAACATGCGCGGGCCTGAATACCTAAGTGGTGAGCCACTTCGCGATGGGTTATCAGTTCCTGCAGGGCATCGTGTAAGGCCGAACGGTTTTGGGGAGGTACCAAGCGGCCACAATGGCCATGCTCCAGCATCTCTTCCACTACCCCCACCTGGGTGGCCACAATCGGCAAACCGTACGTCATGGCTTCCAATACGACCAAAGGCATGCATTCCTCGCGGAAGTACGATGGAAAGACAAACAGGTCGGCGCTTTGCCACAGGCGGTCTTTGGCTGCTCCGCTTACCTCACCGTAGCAGGTAACGCGGTGGGTCAGATGGATTTCCTCGAGTCGTTGCCGGATGCGGGTTTGCATTCCCCGGTAGTCGGCACCGGCAATATGTAAGTGCAGCCTGGGGTGCTTGGCACTAAGCATTTCAAAGGCTTCCAACAGGAGGAGAATGCCCTTTTCCTCCATCAGATTCGACAGGTACAGCAGGTGGATCAAATCGCGGGGTACATCCGGGTTCGGACGGGCAGGGGCCGGTTCGGCGGTGTTGGGGAGCACAAAAATCCGGCTGCGCTGCAGCAACAATCCTTCCAGTTCATCCCGCACCAGCGAGGGCGATAAATGGATGAGGTAGTTCCCGTTCAGCAGAAGGCGGTAAAGGGCTTTTCGCAGGGGATGGGAGGCGTGTCGGGCAATTCCCCGGTTGTGAAGGTGCAATACCCGGGGAATGCGAAACAATTTCAAGAGAAACAGAAAGAGGGTGTCGCGCAGCAGACCCCAGCCCACCGGCATAAACGAAAAATAAACCAGCTGCGGCCGTTTCCAGATGCAGCGCCAGGCCAAACGGAGCCACAGGCTTGACAGGCGCACGATCTTTATGGCATGGAAGCGACGGATTTCGCTAAAGGCATGGACAAACCGTATTTCCAGTAGCGAGGGAGAAAGGCCGGGTTCCCGCGACATTTCCTTCCATATACGGGCATTGATGGTGCTAACCCCGTGAATAGGAGGGGGCATTTGCATCAGAAAGACCACGCGAAGGGGTTTTGAGGAAGTACGCATTATTAGCCAACAGATTTGGTTACTGTCAAAGCCGAAAGGCCAAGACCGGTTAAAGATAATGCGTTTCGGGTAACTTAGGGCTTGCCGTTTGCCACGTCGAGCAGGGCCGCGT
>QKEH01000097.1 GCA_003252385.1 Bacteroidota bacterium
TCCGACCCGGGCCGGATTCGTCAGATACTTAACAACCTGGTTAATAACGCCATTAAATTTACCGAACAGGGATTTATTAAAATTGGAACCCAAATAACCGAAGGGCAATTACGTATCTATGTTCAAGACACTGGTATCGGAATTGAAGAGAACCAATTGGAAAATATATTTGGCCGGTTTGTAAAACTGGATCAAACTCAAACCACCATACGGGGTTTGGGATTGGGGTTATCCATTAGCAAACGCATTGCCAACATGCTCGGGGGTGATATTCAGGTAGAATCGAAACCTGGCCAGGGCTCCACTTTTAGTCTGGTATTGCCCGATAGCCTGCTGCTTAAACAGGAATTACCCAAAAAGGAACAAACGCCAACTCACAAAAGATTTGAATGGAAAAACAAACATATACTAATAGTTGAGGACGAACGGGATAACTACAACTTTTTGATCAACATCTTAAAAAAATCACATATACACATCCAAATTGCTGAAGACGGACAGGAAGCCGTGGATTTGTTCAAGAAGGGAGCGAGTTACGATTTGGTGCTGATGGATATAAAAATGCCCAGGCTCAATGGCTACGAAGCCATGAAAATCATCCGGGAGATTAAACCCGACCAGCTGGTCATTGCACAAACCGCCTATGCCCAGCCTAAAGATCAGTATAAGATCATGGAAAATGGCTTTAACGACTACCTGAGCAAACCCATATCGCCAAATTACCTGTATGAAGTGTTGGGTAAGTATCTGCACTAGTACTGTGGGCTATTTCCGAATCATGAAGCTGGGGTTAGGAATATCATAGTTTGCAGCTGACACCAAGTGCAGATAATGAGTAGATTTACTCATGTTATCGTTGCCTTTTTTCTAATGATTATGCCTTGGCTGCGATAAAAGAAAACAAACCTGAACCCTACTTCAACCGGAAAATATAGGTAATAGTACCTGTTTGCAGGTAGGGAGCATCGGGTTTGCTATCGAATTTACTGGCAAGGGCAGCCATTTTGGCCTGTTCGAGTAAATAGCTGTCGAGGGTAGTCGATCCTTTAACTCCGGCATTGGCATCCACTACATTGCCCTGGCGATCTACCTTAATTTCCACCACAACCTTCCCCTCCTTTGGAGCATCTAAAACGGGAGTGGGCAAGTGAAGAGAATTGCGTCCGTTAAGGTAAAATCCGGGACTGTTCCCCGATCCGCCTCCCAACCCCAGATTGGTAGCATCGGGGTCGCCAGTCAAGCTGCCCTGATTACCACTTCCCTGACTGTTTCCCTGCGATCCGTTATACTGCGTTTTGGTTTTTCGCCCTGAATACAAGGCACGTGCATCGGTTTTGGGTTGAACTTCTTCAACGGGCACTTCCTTTATAGGTTCTTCCCTGGGTTTTTCGACCGGTTTAACCGGTTTCTTTTCGGGTTTCTTCTCCGGCTTTTTCTTTTCGGCAATGGCTGGAGCCTCCTCAAAATCCTGAGTCATATTGGTTTCCTGGCTCTTTACCTGCTCTACGGGTTTCGGAACTGCCTCCCTCCGGGTTTGCGGATGGGGTTGCTCATTATCGCGGGGTTCTTCCTTCCCAAAAGCCTCCTCCACATCGCCAAAATTAATGAGTATCCCCGCCTCACCCGGTAGCGGCAACTGCGTTTTAAACCCCAATACCATAAATAGTATCAGTACCACCACATGAACCAGTATGGTTCCAAGTAAACCCTTTCTATCCAGATTCATACCCCTCCGGTGAAATTTTATTCGGGTGCTGTTGCCAGTATCACTTTATATTTGTGATTACGGGCTATGTTCATCACTTTTACCACATGCTCAATGGGCACACTCTTGTCGGCATGCAACGAAATGGTGGGATCCTCCCGGTATTGAAGTTCTTCCACCAAGGCAGGCTCCAGTTGCGTTTCCGAAATGCTTTTCTGTCCCAGATAGTATCTCAGGTCTGCCGTTATGGAAACACTTACCAGAGGTTTTGCGGCTGTTTGAGTGCTGCTTTTGGGCAATAGCAATTTTATTGCATTGGGCGCAATCAGCGTAGAGGTAAGCATAAAAAAGATCAGTAGAAGGAACACAATATCGGTCATCCCTGACATACTGAACTGTATGCTTACTTTATTTCGTGTACTTAAAGCCATAATTATCGTTTTGCCGGTTCGTTCAACAGATCCATGAACTCGGTAGTGGTGCCTTCGAGTTTAAATACCACCTTTTCCACCCTGGCCACCAGTACGTTGTATGCAAAGAATGCCGCAATACCCACAATAAGTCCGGCAACCGTGGTAATCAGCGCTGTGTAAATTCCATTCGATAGTAAACCCACGTCAATATTATTTGCCTGCTGAGCCATATCGTAGAACGCACGTACCATTCCCATAACAGTTCCGAGGAAACCAATCATGGGAGCTCCCCCCGATACCATAGCTAAAACCGGCAACCCTTTCTCGAGTTTATAAATTTCCAGTTTGCCAACGTTTTCTATTGCGGCACTCACATCACTTAGAGGACGCCCAATTCGCCGGATTCCCTTTTCTACCATACGGGCAGCCGGGTTATCCATGGTTTGGCAAAGGTTAAGCGCAGCTTCCAGCTTGCCGTCGTGAATGTAATCCTTAATACGGTTAATAAAATTAATATCCAGCTTGGCTGCCTTGGTTACGGCAAAATAGCGTTCAAAGAAAATGTAAACCGCCACAATGGAAAGCAGTAAAATGGGAAGCATCAACCAGCCTCCTTTTTGTGCCAGTTCCATAAATGGCATTTTTAACTGACCGGCCTCTTCGGCCATAGTTTCGGCCGCGGCTGCGTTCACCCCGGTCTGAAGAGCAAAAAGCAAGTTCATCATATACGGTTAATTTGTTTGCTTAAAGTTATTAAACGTAAAGGTAGCGGTTTTATTTCCCCGCAGGAAATTTTAAACAGTGCCTTATTTCGTCTCCAAACCTGCTAAAACAGAGCCACCTCTGTTTCACCCCGCCGTTGGGTTGAGTGGGTAGTTTTCCCCATTTTATAAACATGAGCCGGAAAATAGGGCGGTAATCTTTACTTTTGGGCCTTCACCCATTGATGCTATGAACCGATATATTGAATCCATTGCGAAAGCCACCCAGCTGGAAGAAAAACATGTTAAAAATGTACTCCAGCTCTTTGACGAAGGTGCCACAATCCCTTTTATCAGCCGATATCGCAAAGAAATGACCGGAAGCATGGACGAGGTGCAGGTAGCACTGGTACGCGACCTCCATCAGAAAATGCTGGACATGGACAAACGTCGCGAAGCCATCCTGAAAGCCATTGAGGAACAGGGAAAACTTTCGCAGGAACTACGCAGCCGGATTGAAGCCGCCGAAACCCTCACCGAATTGGAGGATATCTATCTGCCCTACAAACAAAAACGCAAAACCCGCGCCACCCTTGCTCGCGAAAAGGGACTGGAACCCCTGGCCGCCATCCTGATGAAACAAACGGAATTTAACATTGAGGGTCGTGCTGCGGAGTTTATCAATAAAGAGGTACCCGATGTGGACGCTGCCCTGCAGGGGGCCCGCGATATAATAGCGGAATGGATTAACGAAAACCGACGTGCCCGCGATACGGTGCGTTATGCCTACGACCGTTCGGCAGTGATTGCTTCAAAAGTGGTAAAAGGAAAAGATGAAGAAGGCATCAAATACAAGGATTACTTTGAGTTTTCGGAACCTTTAAAGCGTTGTCCATCGCACCGCATGCTGGCGCTGCGCCGCGGCGAGGAGGAAGGATTCCTGAAACTGGAAATCGTGCCCGATGAGGAACAGGTCATGGAAAAACTGGAATACCTGTTCGTGAAAAGTGTTTACGATGTGTCGGAACAGGTTCGTATAGCCGTTGCCGACAGCTACAAGCGCCTGCTGCGCCCTTCGATCGAAAATGAATTCCGTGCCCTTACCAAGGAAAAAGCAGACGAAGAAGCCATTCGCGTATTTGCTGCTAACCTGCGCCAGCTGCTCATGGCCTCGCCATTGGGCGAAAAAAAGATACTGGCCATCGACCCCGGTTTCCGTACCGGCTGTAAAGTGGTATGCCTGAATGCCCAGGGAAGGCTGGTACACAACGAAACCATCTATCCCCACCCGCCACAAAACGAAGGAAAACGAGCCGGCCAAAAAATCAGCACCCTGGTGCAACAATATAAAATTGAAGCCATCGCCATTGGCAATGGTACCGCCAGCCGGGAGACCGAAAATTTCATCAAGCGCATTCCTTTCGATCGCCACATCGAAGTGTTTGTGGTCAACGAAGCCGGCGCTTCCATCTACTCTGCCTCCAAAGTGGCCCGCGACGAGTTCCCCGATTACGATGTTACCGTTCGGGGTTCTGTATCCATTGGCCGCCGGCTGATGGATCCACTGGCCGAACTGGTAAAAATCGAAGCCAAATCGATTGGTGTAGGCCAGTACCAACACGATGTCGATCAGGGAAAACTGAAAAAATCGCTTGACGAAGTGGTAGTCAGCTGTGTAAATGCCGTAGGGGTCGATCTGAATACCGCCAGTGAACACCTGCTGACCTACGTGTCAGGTTTGGGGCCGCAAACCGCGCGCAATATTGTTGAATACCGCACGCAACATGGAGCCTTTAAAACCCGCGATGCCCTGCGCGAGGTTCCCCGATTGGGTCCCAAAGCCTTTGAACAGGCCGCCGGATTCCTCCGTATACGCCATGCTCAAAATCCCCTCGACAACAGTGCCGTACACCCCGAAAGTTACCATATTGTGGAACGCATGGCCAGAGATCAGAACTGTGCCATCGGCGATTTGCTGACTAACGAAAACCGGATCGGTCAGATTGACCTCCACCAGTATGTAGGTGGAAAGGTTGGTTTGCCCACCCTGCGCGATATTGTGAGCGAGCTGGCCAAACCCGGCCGCGACCCCCGTACCAAAGCCAAAGTGTTCGAATTTGCCGAGGGAATGTTCAAAATTGAAGATGTTAAAATCGGCAGCATCGTTCCCGGTATTGTAACCAACATTACCAACTTTGGAGCCTTTGTCGATATTGGTGTAAAACAAGATGGACTGGTGCACGTGTCGCAACTGGCCAACCGCTTTATATCCGACCCCAACGAGGTAGTTCAGCTTAACCAACATGTTAAGGTGAAGGTGCTGGAAGTGGATGTGGCGAGAAAACGCATCCAGCTCAGCCTGAAAGAAGCCAACCCGTCATAATACGACCCATGAATTCCCCTCTGCAATACGATATGAAAGTTTTAACAATATCAGGAATTGAACCCGCGAGCACTTGTCTTGTTTTACTCCCGGTTACCTCAGTCGATCCCAATTTCTGTTTTGTACTTCACGCACAGCCAGCACATCATTTCTGACGGTGTTTTGTTGAAAACCAACCTACTCCCTGCTGTCCTGTAAAAATTATTCATCATCATCTTCAGCCTGCTTGTAATGACTACTTGCCGAACAACTCCGGAACCTCAAGCTCCCAAAGCCAGAAAAATTGCTAAAACACTCACCCATCATGGGCATACCCGCACCGACCACTACTATTGGCTGAATAATCGTGACGATCAGGAGGTAACAGACTACCTGGAAGCCGAAAACAGGTACACACAAACCATGCTGAGTGACACCGACAGCCTGCAGGAAAAACTGTTCAATGAAATTACCGGCCGCATTGCCCAAACCGACATGTCGGTTCCGTACATTCTCAATGGATATTACTATTACATACGTTATGAAGAAGGCCAGGAATACCCCATATACTGCCGAAAGAAAGAAAACCTGGATGCCACAGAAGAACTTCTGCTTGATGTGAATGAACTGGCCAAAAAATACGAGTACTATCAGGTGGCCGGAATTACCGTGAGCCCCGACAATAAAAAAATAGCCTTTGGGGTGGATACCATTGGGCGCCGCATCTACACCATTCATTTTAAAAACCTGCAAGACGGCCTCATACAGGATTACACCATAGAAGGAACCAACGGAAGTGCTTACTGGGCCAACGATAACCATACCCTGTTTTTTACCGAAAAAGACCCCATAACCCTACGTTCGCATAAAACCTATCGCACAAAATACCTTAGTACCTCCGCACCTGAGCTTGTATTCGACGAAACCGACGACACCTACTATTCCAGCGTGTATAAAAGCCGCTCCCGCAAATACCTCATCATAGTATCCAGTGCCACCCTAAGCGATGAATACCGGATCCTTTCGGCCGACAACCCCAATGGCGATTTCCGGATATTCCAGCCCCGACAGCCTAACCTGGAATATTCCATCAGCCACCATAAGGGTAAATTTTACGTACGCACCAACTGGAAGGCTCAAAATTTTCGACTGATGGAAACTCCGGAAACCGCTACCGGGATGGAAAACTGGCAAGAAATTATACCCCATCGCGAAGCGGTGCTGCTGGAAGGCTTTACCAATTTTGATGACTACCTGATATTGGACGAACGCTACAAAGGGAATACCATGCTGCGCATTATCAATACCAAAACCCAAAACGAACACTACATCGATTTTGGCGAAGATGTATATACCGCCTGGGTGGCCACCAACCCCGAATTCTCGACCCACATCCTGCGCTATGGCTATTCTTCGATGACCACTCCCACAAGTACCTACGACTACAATATGGAAACCCGCCATACGACCCTGCTTAAACGTCAGGAAGTGGTAGGAGGTCACAACCCCGACGCCTATCATAGCGAAAGGCTGTATGCCCAAGCCCCCGACGGAAAGGAAGTAGCCCTGTCCATGGTATACCGGAAAGGTACCCCTCTGGACGGTTCGGCACCCCTGGTGCTGTATGCTTACGGTTCCTATGGCAATACCATCGACCCCGGCTTTGGCTCGGCGCGCCTGAGCCTGCTCGACCGCGGCTTTATTTTCGCCATTGCGCATGTTCGTGGCGGCCAGTTCTACGGACGCGAATGGTACGACAATGGAAAACTGCTGCATAAGATGAACACCTTCACCGACTTTATTGCCGTAACCCGGTTTCTGATCGATCATAAATACACTTCTGCCGACCGGCTTATGGCCATGGGCGGCAGTGCCGGCGGACTGCTGGTGGGTGCTGTAATAAATATGCATCCCGAACTGTATAAAGGGGTGATTGCCGCAGTGCCTTTTGTTGATATCCTCACTACCATGCTCGACGATTCCATACCCCTTACCACCGGCGAGTACGATGAGTGGGGCAACCCCAACGAAAAGGAATACTACGACTACATTCTTAGCTATTCGCCCTACGACAATGTGAAGCCTATGAATTATCCCAACCTGTTGGTTACCACAGGGTTTCATGATTCGCAGGTACAATACTGGGAGCCCGCCAAATGGGTAGCCAAACTGCGCGACCAGAAAACCGACCAAAACCTGCTGTTACTGCACACCAACATGGAAGCCGGACATGGAGGCGCTTCGGGCCGGTTTAAGCCCTACCGGGAAACGGCCATGGAATATGCTTTCTTTATGAAACTTTTAGGGATGAAAGAATAGGGTTCAATATATCCTATCGTGTAAAAACCCATTCCGATTCAGTAGATAACGGCTCGTTATAAAAATAACCTTCATTATCAAACAGTTTCATGGGTCCCGGTTCTGTCAGGTTGTGTTCAATAATGAAACGGGTCATCATTCCCCGGGCTTTCTTGGCATACATGGTCACCATCTGATAACGATCTCCTTTCAATTCTTTAAACACCGGCGTGATCACCCGGGCTCCCAACCGCTTCAATCTCCCCACTTTGGTATATTCGTTCGATGCCAGATTGATGAGCACCCGGCTACCGCTCGCATCCAGATCCGCCTTCAGTCGGTCGGATATCCGGTTGGCCCAGAAATTGTACAAATTCGTACTTTTTCCAACCGACATGCGAATACCCATTTCCAATCGATACGGCTGAACCGGGTCGAAAGGGCGCAATACCCCATACAAGCCCGACAGAATACGGAGGTGTTTTTGTGCGTAGTCCCATTGCACGGCGGACAGGGTGTGAGCCTTCAAACCATTATACACCTCGCCGGTATAGGCCAGGAGTGCCTTGTGCTGTTCGGTTTCATGCCCATCCATTGCCCAGTTGCGGAAGCGTTCGAAGGTTTGCAACGCCAGCTTCGGGTTAATGCCCATGAGCTGTTCCAACTCTGCCACACTATAGCCTTGCAGCACACGTATCAGGCGAAGAGTTCGATCCGGAAAGGCATACGAAGGTTTCGTTAGCCGCCCGTTCAACGGCTGCAATCTCATGTTTTTTGACGGGGAGAGCAGTAGTAACATGAATTTCCGGATTAAACTTACACCATAGATCACATCCACCTACCCCATCCGGAAACCAATTACCGAAGGAATATTCTTAAAAGCATCCGATGGTACAAGCTTTGTATACCTGCGAAAATACAAAATAGCCCGGAATGCTGCTCAGTAACTATACTGCTTTTTATAAACTTGAGCGGCCTCTGTATATTCCTACAGAGGCCGCTCACTTTCACCGAAATTAATGGATTCACCTGAATACGCGCCATCCCGGGTGCATTACCTTTCAAACCGGTTTTATTCTTTAACCAAGCGTATGGTTTGCTGTTGTATTCCGTTTTGAACCTGCACCAGATACAAACCCGGAGCCAGTTCGTCAAGTACCAGTTCGGAAGCAGCTTCGGTGATGGGCTGCGTGCATACCAGGGTTCCGGTACAGTTAAACAGACGTACCGAAGAACCCGCCTGAATGGCACCCGGCAAATTCACGTGTGCCACATGGGTAGCCGGGTTGGGGTAGACTTTAAGCCCGGCCAAACTTCCTGCTTCCAACAAAGCTGTGGTATCATCAGGAGGGGGTACGGTGGTGGTATCATCTACCAGCTTATAGGTGTGGATCCAATCCACATACATGGTATTGATGCTGTTATCACCCAGATCGCTTTGTACGGCAATACCGCCACTCCAGTTGGCATCAATGGTCCACAAATCCCAGATGATATTTTGTTCCAGGGTAAAATTCTGAATGGTGGTGACACTGCCGGAGGGTTCCCCATTAATGTAAAACTGGACGTGGTTTTCATCCTTCCACCACATGCCCAGGGTTTGATAAGCCTCGTTCCACTTCACTCCTTTGGCCGGGTTACCATCGGACAGGTTGCGGTTATCAAAATCACCATTATTCCGTTCAGTCACACCGTTCTTCACAATAAAATACTGCGAATACATGGTGTAGGGCCTTTGGGTCTGAGAGGTTACCGAAGGCTTGGAATTGTTCTCGCAAATATCAATTTCGTCGCGATTGATACTATTTCCGTTATTTAGCCAATAGGTAGTGTAGGCTGAGATGTGAGCCGATTTCATACTACATTCCGTGTACATGGGAAATTTAATCCCATCAAACGACATCACCCGCGAGGACTTAAACCAACGCTCGGCTCCACTATCCAGGGTGGCTTTTATCCAAAGCTTGCCATTGGTTACTCCGGAATTGGCATCGACCATTTGTACCGGCACGCCATAGTTCCAGAGGGATTTTCGCCATTTACTGGCATCCCAGGTATCGAATTCATCGGTCAGTCCGGGCACTGCTTCCCACATTTTCCCTGTTGTGGGGGTGGGCTGGGCTAAAGCAATTGCCATCCAGGCATTGCAATACAGAGCAACTACCGCCGCTCGTAAAAAATAGCTATTTCTCATATTACGTACTATGTTAGTGTATTTCTTTCGGAAGTATGGTTCAGTGCATGGTCTTTTGGGTTAAATACACAAATGAGATTAACATTAATATATAAAAACTTTGCCAGGTGAGAATCCGTTTGGAATAATGACAACTGCCCGAAGGAATGCACGTAGCCGGACAGGTAAAAAACATACCCAATCAGATATTTAACTCCACCAGGGTAATGCCTGCCCCTCCCAGATCGGCATGGGCATCGTGCATGGTTT
>QKEH01000090.1 GCA_003252385.1 Bacteroidota bacterium
CGTGCCACATAAGGAAATTATTACCCGCTTATGCAGTTCCTCCGTACTGCTCCTTCCTTTAAATAATACGCCCAACGTTATGGGTATCATACCAGGTAAACTTTTCGAATACCTGGCCGCCAAACGCCCCATATTGGCCATTGGGCCTACCAATGGCGACTCGGCAGCTATCCTTCAACAAACCGGAGGGGGCATAGTGGTCGATTATCACGATGAAGAAAAAATGGATCGTACGCTGGCGTCCTACTATGTGGCTTACAAAGAGGGCTCCCTCAGTGTCCGCTCCGATTCCACCGAAAAGTACAGCAGGAAGAATCTGGCCGCTTCGTTCTGCTCCTTGCTTTCCGGTTTGCAACAGTAAGCGAAGTGCACCAATTGAGAAGCTTGCTCTATCCACTATTAATCGTTGCACAACTTTTTCATGCAATATGCGTATCTTCATACTTTCAAACCTTATACGAAAGTTAGTATGAAAGCTATTGTGAAATTTTTACCTATCTGTTTTATCCTTCTCAGTGTCTTCTCTTGTAAAGACGAGGTTCAAGAGCAAGGTTCTGCTGTGTTTGAATTTAGCCCTTTGGAGAACGATTCAACAGCGAAATCAACCATCGCCAACCTGCCCGATAACCTGGAATATGTGGTGGTAAGTATCCGGGATGCATCGGGAAATGTTGTGCTTCAACAGGAGCACATCCAACTTACCCGGTTCAATTCAAACTACCTTAGTGAGCCTCTGGCCTTAGCTCCTGGCTATTACCAGCTTACCGAGTTTATGGTTGCCGATACCAGCGATGCTATTCGTTATGCAGCTCCTAATACCGGAAGCCCATTGGCTTACCTGGTAAATCAACCTCTGCCCTTTGATTTTTCCGTTTCGGTTAACCAGGTGGTAAAAGTAATTCCTGAAGTGCTTAGTACAGCCGATCGCCAACCGGGAGATTTCGGCTTCGCCACATTTGGCTTATCGGTTACTGAAATTTTCGATTTTTTCGTTACTCCTTTTATTTACAACGATTCTACCGAAAATATGGAACTCACCGAGGCATCCATCAAAGTAACCAGCAACTCCGAAACGGTATACGAAGGCAACCTGAAAGCGATTACCAACCGGATAACACTAATCGATAATCGGAGTACCTATACCGTAACGGTAACAAAACCCAAGTACAAAACCTACCACAAAAACTTCAGCTCAGACGAATTAAAAACACATTTCTCCAATCCGCTTTCGATCGTTCTGACTCAGGATGTTGGCTTAATAGCCTACTACCCGTTTGACGGCGATGCGCTCGACTATAGTGGCAACGGAAATCATTGTGTTGAACATTCTGCCGGTAATTATGTGCCCGGAATTCAAGGCGAAGCTCACCACTTCGATGGTTTAACGGATTACCTGCAACTCTCCCAGACTCTCAACGGAAGTCAGGGTCTATCGTTTTCTTTCTGGTTGAATACCAAAGGAGTTCAGCCGGGTCAGATTAACGGAAGTGTCATTAGCAAATACAATATGTATTCGGATTACACCTGCTTTTTCATTGCCTCCTGGTCGCATTTCACACAGGTTTCAACGCTACATGGTGACTTTTTTGCTTCCAGAGCGTCGACAAACTACCGCGACGCAGCCTGGTCGGAATGGACCAGCGTAGCAGATATTCCTTCCCAAATAAATTCAGGGAACTATGTGTTTGCCCATCCAAGTACGGTTGCCCAAAACGAATGGGTACACTGTGTAATTAACTGCACCCCAACTGAAATTCAGGTTTGGATTAACGGGCAGCTGTGTGTTTCCAAAACCCGGGAGTATGCTGCATATTTAGAAGATGCCAACGAGCCTACCTACATTGGAAACACCTTCAATGGTGGCCAGGGAAATAACAACCATTATTATGGTGCGCTGGATGAATTGCGGATCTATAGTCGCGGTCTTACCCCAATGGAGATTCAACAATTGGCTGCTACATCCCGTTAATTCGATCTTTTTAATTTAAGAACTTCTTAACTGCTATCTGCGCTAAGTGGATAGCAGTTTGTATTTTTGCCCATCGATCCATTTCAATGCTATGGCAACTCTGATACTGCACCGTCCACTAGAGCCGACCGAACATCAAGATCTGCTGGACAGATTTGAGGGACAGCAGCTTAACCTGATTTCTCATGTGAAACAGAACACTCCATTGCCGGAGACCTGGCAGGTGATGCCTTCGCCCCTTACTGAAAAAGACAAGCAACAACTCAATTACACCTTGATGGATCAGGTGGTGGCTCACGGCGATAAACCAGTCGGCCAACACCGGGTGAAAGATTGGCTGACCCTGGGTTCCGCCAGCTTTTGGCACTACCATAAATTCCGGATATACTTTCAAATTCGGAACTTCTGGTACGAACTGGAAGAATTTAAACAGGTGGCACAACATGATACACCGGTGCTGGTATACACCAGCCATCCCTTGTTCCGAACAGCAGATATTGCCCGGTATCTCCCGGACAATGTAAGTATTTTTGCCTCCGGCAGCCATACAAAAACGAAAAAATCGGTGCTGGTGAAGTATGTGCTCTTCCTGGTTTTTCGGTACCTGACCTCCTTCGGCGCAAAAGCGATACAAGATAAGCATCTGTTGCTCGACACAGCCATTCGAAATACGCTGATTTCGCGCAGGAACAATCGGTTGGTAGCCGGAAATGCAGTTTTGCACTACGTTTTCGAACTTCTTACAAAGGACTTTGCAGTGATTCGCGAACGGGCATTTCCAACTTTTACCGAGTCAAAATTTCACATCACCCGGTCCGATTTTGAAAAATACAGGAACACCCACACGTTATTTGGGGAGCGCCTTGTACTGGGAACATTATGGTCGCGAAAACTTCGCTACACGTTTAAAGACCAGGAACAGCAACTCTTGCAGGCGTATGCCGCTCTTGAGACTTCGGCCGAAACAATGAACGAAGTTCTAATTGCCCATTTAGTCCGATCTTTCCACCCATCGGCGCGTGTTTTTCTTTTCAAGTATCTGGCCTACAACAGGCTGTTTCAGCGGCACAAACCCAAATCGATCAGTGCCATCGACGAGAACAGCCCCTCCATTAAGTGTATACTGGATGCCGCCCGGAACAACGGTGTTCCCACCATTGGAATTCAACACGGATCGATACATGCTCTGCACCCGGCCTACCGATTTACTCCTTCCGATTTTTTAGATGCCATACCCTGCGAAAAAACACTGGTGTGGGGCGAAAGTACCTCGCAGGTTCTGATCCGTCATGGGAATTTTCCTCCGGAAACTATAGTAAAGGTCGGACAACCTCGTACCGATATCATTGATGATCTGCGCAAAGAAATACCCGCGCATTTAAAACCCGCCTACCTCGATGGCCGCAAAATGGTTCTTTTTGCCACCCAGCCCCAGCGCGATGCCCGGCTCCGCTATCAGGCCGCCTACGATCTGTTTGTGGCAGCCCGGGATATGCCGGATATTCAACTTGTGTTAAAACTTCATCCCGGCGAAAAGAACGATGTAGGCTACTACCGGCAGATTGCCAGCGATGCGCACTGCCACAACTACCAGATAGACGCGCACTCGGAGCTCTATATTCTGCTGGCCTGCAGCCATATTGTGATAACCTGTTTCTCCACCGTGGGTGCCGAAGCCATTTACTTTAAAAAACCCCTCATTATTATCGATCATCTCCGGCAGGACATCCAGAGTTACCACAAGGCCGGCGTAGCGTATCAGGCTACGGATTTAACCTCTCTTACCAGGCATTTACAGGAACTGGCAGGTGAGCAAAAGGCTATTGAAGAGCCGGCCTATAACCGATTTATTGAAGAATATGCGTACCAGATTGATGGAAAAGTCAGCGAACGTATTATCGATTACATCCGAACAATTAAGCCTTCGTAATCTCCTGCTCATAACGCTCCAGCGCCAAATCGAAGAGGTTGTTCTCGCACAGGATGCGTTCTACGAATTCCCGGAAAACGCCTTCGCCTCCCTTGTTCTTCATTTGCCAATTGGCCTCGGAAGCCACATATTCAGGCGAATGGGCAGGCACCGCCGACAGGCCGGCATGCCGTAGCAGGGGAATATCATTAATATCGTCGCCAATAAAAGCCACCTCGCTTAGAGAAATTCCAAGCTGTTCGCAAAGTTGCTGTGCACATTGCAGTTTATTTCGCACCCCCAGAAACACATGTTTAATGCGTAATTTCGCAGCCCTGCGCTTTACAATTTCGGTATCTTCACCACTGAGTATGGCTAGAGGGATATCCAGCAATCGCAAAAAAATGACTCCGGCGCTGTCGCTGGTCACAAATTTCTTCCACTCGTTTCCCATTTGGTCGTAGTACATACCACCATCGGTCCATACGCCGTCAATATCAGTAATTACAAGCTTGGGTACCATTTATTCTATCATGTTGGGGTAAATCACTTCGTTAGCCGGTATATCGCAGCGTAACTTTTTGCCCACCACTTTATCCAGGTCGTTCCATTTAAAACCATCGCCGGGACTAAGCATGTGCAGATCTGTTTCGCATAGTATAGTGCCTTTTATCAGATGAGTGCGCGTCGCAATGGAACGCTCCAGCTTTTCCTGAGCTTCTTTCACCGAAGCGCTAATCACCATTTTCTTTTCCCCCATGGCTTGTTCCACATTCCGTATATCCCGTACCATGCGAAAAATACCCTCGGTACCCAGCGATACCTTATGATCGGTACCTTTCATATTTCGGTCGAGAGTAATGTGCTTTTCGATAATCTGAGCCCCCAGAGCCACGGCCACAGCCGGTATTACAATACCCATAGAATGGTCGGAGTAGCCAATGGTAAACCCGGCATACTTTTCCATCAGAAAGGGAATGGTATTCAGATTGATATTGTGGTACTCCGAAGGGTACTGGCTGAGGCAGTGCAGAATGGCAATATGGTTATGGTATCTCAGAATCCTTTCCAGAGCAGTATCCAGTTCGCGTTCACCCGCCATACCGGTGGATAGAATAATGGGAATTTTAGTTTCAGCCAGGGCATCGAGCAGAGGCAGGTTGGTTAGATCGCGCGATGCCACTTTCAGCTTGTCGGGGGTAAAATACTTCAGCATCGATAAGCATCCGGTAGCACAAAGCGTTTCAATAAAATCGAGTTGCTTTTCCTTGGCGTAACCATAAATTTCATAATGCTGCTCATCGCTCAGTTCAAGAAACTCGCGATGTTCACCATAGGTTTTGCCAAAGGAGTTGGGCCCCGTGTAGGGCCGCAACATTTGCGACCGCGAAAGTTCCTCGTTCAAATCGCGTTTGGTGAGCTTTACGGCATTAAAACCCTTCAGCTGGGTATTGAACAGGGTATCCACAACCGGCTCCGCCAGACAATCAATAATTTTTTTGGCAATATCTACCGAACCGTTGTGGTTCTGTCCTATTTCTCCAATTAGGTAGGTCGAATTCATTACTTACTGTTTCTTTCTATTTCCTGCTTCATCCCCGCCAGCAGTTCGGGTCGTTGTTCCACATAGTTTACAACATCTTTTAGCCCAAAAGCTGGATTACCTTTCATCAGTTCCAGATATACCCGTTGTGCCACCTCAAAATCCTGGCGTGTATCTACAGTCAAGCGCATTGTACTGTTCGGATCAATAAACTCCGGCCCGGGTAGCCAGCGTATCTTAAATTGTTCGGGATGGGTGTAAAGATAATTGGTTACATGTTCCAGGTAGAGGGATTCCCGGGTCAATTCCTGAACCTTCTCCAAAGAAGGTACGCGAACCAGTTCGGCCCAAAATCCAAAATGGGTCAGTATCGAAGGTTTATCCCCTATCCGGAAACTGATATAATCGGCCGCCTCGTTCCGGTAAGCGTTCAACAGTTGGTTAATGGCCTGCGGATCGAGAAAAGGATTGTCCGAACATACACGAACCACGGTATCGATCTGAAACTGCCGGGCACAATCAATAAAACGTTGCAAAACATTCTGTTCTGAACCTCGAAATACCGGTATTCCCAAAGCTGTACCGAGTTCCTCCAAAGCACGGTCGTTCTCTGAGGTGGTGGTTGCCAGCACAATGGGTACCGGACATTGCGCTTTAAGACGTGTGTACAAGGTTTCAAACAACGACTGCCTGCCATAAAACGGTTGTAACACCTTTTTGGGGAAGCGTTGCGATCCGGATCGAGCCTGAATAATAACGGCGGTATGGTTCAATTGCACGTTTGCTTAGTTTAAAGCTGGTTTTATTCGCAGGTAAAAGTATAAAAATATAGGAGCTTAACGAATGCTGCTTCAAAATAGAATGGGCAAGAAATCACACCCTTTCTTACTTCCATAGTAACGTCCGTATTGAAAACACACTTCCGGTTCCGAGATTCTTTCGAATTGTATGCGAAAACAGGATTGAATACATGGTTCTTATCCAAACCACTTGCAGGAACTATTTTTTATGCGTTGGAAGATAATTCAATACCTTTTTTAGAATACCTACCAATGCATCCTGAACTTCGGCCGATGGTTTTATGTAGTACAATCCTCCAACAAAAACCCCACAAATTACCGTTGAACGCAGCGCAAGGTCTATAATAAGATTGGATACATGAGGCAGGTAGTACCCCAACAGGAAAGCAGCTATACCCAGCAGGGTAACATGGAGGGTCTTATTGGTAAATGGCTGAAATCCAAATTTGTAGTAAATGTATAGCAGGTTACAGAGAATGCTGACCAACCGAGTGGCAAATACAGCCACCGCTGCTCCGGTTAAACCCCAGATGGGTATAAACAGCATATTCGCCCCAATCAGAACCACAATAAACCCCGCACGCGAATAGGTTAAAAAAGAATAGTACCTCGATGTTTGTATGATCATGCCACTGGCCCCCGAAAGCATTTCCAGTAAATTAGCCAACGCGAAAATGGCCAGCACGTAGCGCCCTCCGGCATATTCCGACGGCAAGATACGAAAGATGTTATCGATATTCCCCAACAAGCCGATACACAGGAGTACTCCCAGGGTATACTGATTGATGCAACTCTTTGTGTGGATCGATTCAATGAGTTTACGATCCTTTTTCTTCCAGGCATCGGCCAAAACCGCCGAGGAGATTTTACTGACCGAGCGCGAGGGCATGAGTATCAGAGTGCCAAAAAAGGAAGCCACGGAATAGATACCAGTGAGGCTTAAGTTAAGGTAGGAGTTGACAATGTATTTGTCCACATTGCTGATTGCAATTCCACCCATCCCGGATAGAAAACCAAAAAAAGCCACTCGCAGAATTTGCCTCCTTAAGGCCAGATGAATAAACTTAAACGGGTGATTAAGTTTCATTTCTCCCGCACGGTACAGGTAAATCAGCAGGGCTATGGATGGGTAACATAAGGTCAGCACATAGATCAATACAAAATAGTCGAAGTCAATGTATCCCAGATGCAGGATAATCAAATTACAAAAATTGATTACCCTGACAATAACTTCCTTATGCAAAGTACCCGAAGTGGAACGGTAGAGTACTTTGCTGTAATTATCCAGCACATTGAACAGGATCGTAAACAGGATCAACAGGTAATTGTAGGAGAAGTAGGTGGTCAGGAGCCCCGATTCGCTAGAATTTTGCTGAATAATAATCTTCTCAAAAAGCTTAAACACAATAAGAATGAAAGCCGAACCGACTGCAGTTACCAGCAGTGCCAGTGAAACAAACCCATTATGAGCCCGCTCCTTCGAACGAAAATAGCTGAACAAACGTGTGGTTACATTCGGAAATCCCAAACTTCCAAACTGTGCGAAAATGGTGGAAATGGCAACCAGAATATTCAACAAACCCACCTGCTCGGTATCCAGTATCCTGGGAAACAGCAGCACAATATTAACAAAACCCAGAACTACCCCAATATAGGAATAGATGGTACCCTTAATAGTCTGATTCTTTATTACCCCCATGGAAGCCGTATATCGGCGATAAAAGTATATATTTGTTTGAGAACTTATAATAATCAAATTAGTTAAATATGTTAAATAACACCCTTAAGCAGAAGAGTATCGCTGCTCTGGTTGCCGTTCTGGTATTCCTTTCCATATCCATCGCCTACTTTACTGCCGTTCTCAATGGCAAAGCTCTTAGCCAGTACGATATTCAACAACATAAAGGCATGTCGAAGGAACTTTCCGATTATCGCGATGCCCATAATGGTGCGGAGGCCCTGTGGACCAACCAGGCGTTTGGGGGCATGCCCGGTTATTTGGTGTCCACCAAATACACCTCCAACAAATTAAGACCGTTTCACGCGTTTTGCACCCTTGGAAACTGGCCTCCCATTTCGTACCTGTTCCTGTACATGCTGGGGTTCTACATTGCCCTGCTGGCTTTTGGCGTTAACCGGTGGTTAAGTATTGTTGGGGCATTGGCATTTGCCTTTTCGGCCTATTTCTTTACCATTATAAAAGCCGGTCACATTTCTAAGGTAATTGCCATTGGGTATATGTCGCCCATAGTGGCCGGTGCCTATCTGGCCTATCGGGGTAAATACCTGTTAGGAAGTCTGATCACGGCGGTATTCTTATCGCTGCAAATTATGGTGGTACATCCGCAAATTACCTACTATACCCTGCTGATTGTACTCATTTACGCAATCTTTGAACTGGTTAACGCGGTCAAAAGTAAAATTTTCAGACCCTTTATTCTGGCCTCTCTTGCGCTACTGGCTGGTTCCATGCTGGCTGTAGGTTCCAATTTGTCATATCTGTGGTCTACCTACGAGTACGGAAAATACTCCATCCGCGGAAAATCAGAACTTACCCTGAATCAGAATAACCAAACCAAGGGACTCGATAAAGATTATATTACCCAGTACAGTTATGGCATTGATGAAACTTTAACCTTGCTTATCCCAAATTTTAAAGGAGGTGCATCGGGAGGAGCCCTTCCGGAACACTCCAAAACCTATGATTTTCTCAAACAAGTGCAGGGCGCCAAGCAAGCCCAAAAAACCGTTAAACACATGCCCACCTATTGGGGCAACCAGCCTCAAACCGCAGGCCCGTTTTATATGGGTGCCATTGTAGTTTTTCTTTTCATACTGGGTCTTTTCCTAATCGAAGGAAGACTAAAATGGTGGCTGGTAACTGTTACCATTGTTTCGGTCTTGCTCTCCTGGGGTCACAATTTCCCGGCACTTACCAACTTCTTCCTCGATCACGTTCCCGGTTACAACAAGTTCCGAACCGTTACTATGATTCTGGTGATGGCCGCATTTGCCATACCATTGCTGGGTATTCTGGGCGTAAACAAGCTTCTCCGTGAGGACTATACAGCCAAGGATTTAATACCTGTAGTTCTCAAATCTTTCTACATCGCAGGTGGTATATGTCTTTTTTTCATCATCGCTGCCTCCGGTTTGTGGAGTTTCGAAGCACCAACCGATCAGGAATACATTCAACAAGGTTATAAGGAACTGGTTGCCGCTCTGCAAAGCGACCGGTTGATGCTGCTGCGCCGGGATGCCTTCCGTTCGCTGATTTTCATTGCCGCAGCGGTTGCTCTGATATATTTCTACCTGAAGAAAAAGCTTTCCGCTAACCAAATGATCCTCGGGCTGGGAGTGTTCATTCTAATGGATATGTGGCTGGTTGGAAAACGCTACCTTAACGACAACGATTTTGTACAAAAAAAACAATCGGAAAACCCCATTCAACCCTCCAAAGCCGACGAGTTTATCCTGCAACATGCCCAGGGTGATCCGAACTACCGGGTGCTCAACATGTCACTGAGTACCTTCAACGATGGAACCACCTCCTACTTCCACAAATCGTTGGGGGGTTATCATGGTGCAAAAATGCGCAAGTATCAGGAACTGATCGAGTACCAGTTACAGCCCGAGATCATGCGCCTTATCAACTCGTTGCAAAAAAGTGGCAGCCTGGCCGTAGCT
>QKEH01000051.1 GCA_003252385.1 Bacteroidota bacterium
GCATTTTGATGGGGGGGTGACTTTTGCTATAGAAATAATAACATCTGATTGTCAGAAGATTGGAGCTTAAAATCTTCCAATTTCCTCATTAGTCGGATGATAGTGACTTTTTGTATATACACAAAAGAGTATCGAGTAAGCAGTAGGGCTCACGCCCTACACCTCTCATACCACCGTACGTACGGTTCCGTATACGGCGGTTCCTAAAATTAAGTATTCATCATTTTCTTACCATTTCCAAACATCTCGTAATGTTCGTAGTCGTTGACAGGCTTAAAGACCTCCCCGGGTATTGCGCTAATACCTTCATATTTATGCCTGCTACATATACTAACATATTTTCTGTGTAAGTTTTGGGCTTTGATGGTTTGCAACACCTTACCCTATATGCCAGCCTAATACAATTTCTGTTCGTCAGACCAATGTTTTGTCTAGGACTTCTCAATGCCTCTCAACAGTAACCTTGTCTTTGACTAATACTTCCCCTTACCGGGCGTATATAGGACTTGCACCTCCATGTATCAGCGCCCTGCCGGGCGCACACAAAAAAACCCCGGTATCGTTGCCGATACCGGGGTTTACACCTTGTAGCGAGAGAGAGACTTGAACTCTCGACCTCAGGATTATGAATCCTGCGCTCTAACCAGCTGAGCTACCTCGCCATTACATACTGAACACTTGCTTTTGTGTTCCCCCGCCTGTCCGACACTGGGGTTTCAAAGCGGATGCAAAGATATATTTCTTTTTTAAAAAAAGACAAATTTTTTTGCCCTGCTTTGGATAAAATCAATTTCTGCTATATTTGCAGCGCACTGCAATATTTTTGTATATTGTTCCGCAGTAGTGATAGAATAATCAGTTTGTCCGAAGCATAAACCAGAATGTGCCTGTGCGTTTTTCCTGCTTATCATGTTTGTTGCTGACCGGATCGTGTAAAACTCACCAGAATGAAGAAAAAAATAACACTCGAATATAATCTTAAATCTTCTCCCAAAGTACTGTATGCCCGCTTAAGTACCCCGGGAGGGTTGGCGGAATGGTTTGCCGATGATGTTAACCTGCGAGGACATATTTACTACTTCATTTGGGACGGAAGCGAACAGTTGGCGGAAATAGTCAGAAAGAAAGAAAACCGTTACATTCAGTTCAAATGGATGAACGACCCGGATGAAGCCACCTTGGAATTTCGCATCAATGTGGATGATTTGACGGGAGATGTGGCCCTGGTGGTTATCGACACCATTGAAGAAGGCGAAGAGGACGATGCAGTGGTTTTATGGGACAGCCAAATAGCAGAACTCAGACACGTACTGGGCTCCTGATCGTTTTTCGGTATCACTCTTTTTACTAATTTCACACTTTAGTACAACGCAATATTATTTAAACTCATCGAGGAGTGAAGCAGTTACACCGGCTTGTATTAAAATCGTTTATTGGCCCCTTTATCCTTATCTTCTTCATTGTACTTTTTATACTGCTCATGCAGTTCCTCTGGAGATACATCGATGACCTGGTCGGCAAAGGCTTATCCTTTATGGTAATTGGTGAACTTTTACTGTACACCTCATCGAGCTTGGTTCCCATGGCACTTCCACTGTCCATTCTGATGTCGTCGCTGATGACTTTCGGAAATATGGGCGAATACTACGAACTCACAGCCATTAAAGCCTCGGGGATATCTCTGCGGCGTATAATGATGCCGCTGATGCTTTTTATTTTCCTGGTTAGTATAGGTGCTTTTTTCTTTGCCAACGATGTACTGCCCTACACCAATCTTAAGATGCGTTCGCTGCTGTATGACGTACGCAATCAACGTCCGGAGATTCAGATAATGCCGGGCTCCTTCTACAACGGCATAGACGGGTATAGTATGCGTGTTGACCGGAAAGACCCGAATACCAACATGCTCTACGACATTAAAATTTACGACCATACCCTGCGAAATGGGAACACGAGTGTAATACTGGCTGATTCGGGAAGAATGATTGTTACCGAAGACGAACGGAATTTGATTTTCACCCTCTACAACGGGTATAGCTACAACGAAGTGGAAGAAGAACGGTCGCGCAAGAAATTTCGCACCTACCCCCACCGCCTCGATAAATTTGAAGAACAAGAGATCTATATCACTTTAGTAGGCTTTGCTCTGGAACGAACAGACGAGAATCTGTTTCGGAACCATTATTCCATGCTCAACCTGGAACAACTTACCTATATGGAAGATTCCATGATCAGGGATATTGACGAAAAAGCCGGCGCACTCCAGGAAAACCTCCTGAGAGACAACTACTTCAAGGCCGGAAAACTGGCCTACCTAAGCACCTCGGAGCAAAAGAAAGTCCGGCACAACACCTTCGATCGCGTGATCAAATCGCATCTCATCGAGAAGCTGCCCAACCTGCCCCCATCTGGCTTGGCAGCTCAACCTGCCGACACGGACTCGGCCCAAACGAAGATGGATGAGGATCCCATCGAAATCATAGCAGCACCGGACACCGCTTTTTATAGAAACCTCTTCCAACAACTAACGCTGAAAGAACAAGAATCGGTTCTGCGCGAAGCAGCCGGCTATGCCCGCTCAGCCCGAACCTATGTGGTAAGTTCATCTAACGCCATCGACTCAAAAATTGATTTACTGCGCCGTTTTGAAATTGAATGGCACCGAAAATTCACCATTGCTTTTGCCTGCTTTGCCTTTCTGCTGATTGGAGCTCCGCTGGGAGCCATCATCCGAAAAGGAGGCTTGGGTTTACCCTTGGTGTTATCAACCCTGTTTTTTATTTTCTACTACATTTTCTCCCTCATGGGCGAAAAGTTTGTTAGGGAAAGTATTATGCCCGATTACCAGGGAATGTGGTATACCTCTGCCCTGTTTTTCATTACCGGAGTGTTTCTTACCTACAAGGCCACTACCGATGCAGCCATTCTCAATATTGACACCTATGCCAAAGTAGTACGGAAATTTATTGGCATTAAGCACACCTCCATATTAAACCAAATTGCGCTTAAAAAGATTCCTATTGAAGCCCATGAACTGAAGGGCGAAATGCTGGTACACTCTTTAATCACACTTCGCGATCAGATGGAAGAAGTTCAGGAGACTATTGAAAATCGCCGTTCGTTTGGCGGATTTCTTCTTTCTCTGACCGGTATCCGGGAAGACAGCAACATCATTCTTCTACAACGGCTCTATGAGAATACCGTTTTACGAATCAGCAAAACCAGTTACTTCCACGACAGAAACATTAAAAACAAACTACTGGAAATGCCCGGTTTCAATTACAAACAGTACATGGATACCCAATGGCGTCTTTACCTTAAACTCCTGCTGCTGCTAATTCCTCCGATTACCATTATAGTGATAATCAGGCATTTTATGCAACAATACAATCTAAAGGCACGCCTTAAAAATATTGACCAGAAAGTTGAAAATTTACTCGTTCTGATACAAAGCAGCGAAGATTTTGAAAGAAGCAAGGCATGAGAATTTTACAACTCTGCAATAAAATCCCCTATCCACCACGCGATGGTGGTTCCATTGCCATGCTCAATCTGATAAGTTCATTGGCCAACGCCCAACACGAGATCACCGTTTTGGCTATGAATACCGACAAACATGCATTTCCGGTTCAGGAAATACCCGGGCAGCTGCGGAGCAAAATAACTTTTCAATATATCTATGTTGATACCCGGATTAAGCCCATACGGCTGATTCGAAACTTATGTTTCTCGCGAGAGCCCTACAATGCCGAGCGTTTTTTAAGCAAAACATACGAATGCGAATTGCAAAAACTCTTGCTTGCATCCCGTTTCGATCTTATACAGTTGGAAGGATTGTATCTCAAACCGTATATATCTGCTATCCGAAGTGTAAGTCCTTCCAGTCTTATTGTATATCGGGCGCATAATGTGGAGTATGAAATATGGGAGAACCTTAGCTTGTCGGGTAGGAATCCCCTTCGTAGCAGCTACCTGAAAAATCTGGCCCAACGAATTCGAAGCTACGAAGCCGATATGATTAACCGCTACGACCTGTTACTTCCCATTAGCCAAAGCGATGCCGACCAATTTAGCCAAATGGGCAATACAAAACCCGTTTGCGTATTCCCAACCGGTTTTCAGCCCGAAGATTTTAAAGCACCCTCCCCGGCACCAGCCTCTGCCGATCTCTTTTTCATTGGTGCCCTCGACTGGTACCCCAATCAGGAAGGGCTACAATGGTTTTTGCAAGCCGTGTGGCCAAGACTCCAACAGCGCTTCCCCAAACTGAGAATGCATATTGCCGGCCGTAATGCCCCGGAATGGCTTGCTATCCTGGTGCTCCGGGCAGGAGCCGATTACCATGGTGAAGTGGAATCGGCAAAACAATTTATGGACAGCCATACCATTATGGTAACCCCCCTTTTTGCCGGCAGCGGATTGCGCATAAAAATTATTGAAGCCATGGCACGGAGTAAGGTAGTGGTCACCACCACTAAAGGCGCCCAGGGCCTTGCAACCTCTCACCCGGACACGATTCGTATCTGCGACACCGCTGAAAGCATGATCACCGAAATTGAACATCTGATTCAACACCCGGATCAATGTGCAACCATTGCACAAAATGCTTTTACCTTTGCTTCTGATAACTATAATAGCCAAACACTTACCGGAAAGTTGTTGGATTTTTACAGCAAACACCTGGGGATATGATAATCAGCTTTTGGATACTACTGGCACTGATTTTCTATACCTATCTGGGGTATCCACTTCTGGTGGCTCTGGCCGGCACCATTAAAAACCTGTTTAACTCGTCGGAAGTACCCAACAACGTTCCTTTACCGGAAGTCAGCCTGCTAATTGCTGCTTACAACGAAGCCGAATGGGTGCACCCGAAAATGGCTAATTCCATCGATCTGGACTACCCGAAAGAGAAATTAAAAATTGTTTGGGTAACCGATGGCAGCAACGACACTACCGTGCAGAAACTCCGCAACTACCCCGATGTGCAGATTATTCACCAGAACGACCGCAAGGGAAAAACTGCTGCAATTAACCGGGCCATGCCATATATCCATACGCCCTTTGTGGTGTTTTGCGATGCCAATACCCTGCTGGATTCGCAGGCTATTAAAAATCTGATGAAACCCTTTGCCGATCCGAAGGTTGGTTGTGTAGCCGGAGAGAAGCGCATCCGAAAAGAAGCTTCCGATACCGCAGCCGGATCGGGCGAAGGCAGCTACTGGAAGTACGAATCCTGGATCAAGTCGTCCGAGTCGAAAGTACAATCGACCCTGGCTGTTGCCGGCGAACTGTATGCCATACGCACCGAATTGTATCAACCGGTTCCCGAAGATACCATCATCGACGATTTTGTGATATCACTCCAGATAGCGCGACAGAAGTATCACATTCAATACCGCGCCGATGCCTTTGCCGTAGAAAGTCCCTCGGTAAATATCCGGGAGGAGCTAAAACGGAAGATCCGGATTGCCTCCGGAGGAATCCAAACTACGTTTCGTTACCCGGCAATGCTCAACCCTCTGCAATATGGCCTTCTAAGTCTACAGTACCTATCCCATAAAGTACTCCGTTGGCTGGTTATACCCCTGGCCATTCCAATACTTCTGGTACTGAACCTTAGTATTTGTTACCGCCACCACTGGTCGATGAACGGCTATCTGTTACTCCTATTGCTACAACTACTCTTCTATTTGTTAACCGCAACCGGATGGGTTTTGCAACAACGAAACATTCGTTGGAAACCGATCTTTTTCCCCTTTTACATAAGTGTAATGAACTACGCGCAGATTGCAGGACTGATCCGGTTTTGCAGACAAAAGCACTCGGCCGTTTGGGATAAAGCGGTACGTATCCGGTAGCCTGAATCTGTACCGGCGATGCATGGAAAGTGGATATGCCGGATAAATACTTGGGGATATAAAATACAAAGTCTACTTTTGCGGTTCAAACAGAACAATAATCCGAATAGTATGGTGCAGGACAAAACCAATGCTGCGAAACTGAACAGCATTGAAGAAGCTGTTGAAGCAATAAAAAAAGGAGAAGTAATCATTGTAGTGGATGATGAGGATCGTGAGAACGAAGGTGATTTCATTTGTGCCGCCGAACTGATTACCCCCGAAATCGTAAATTTCATGGCCCGGTACGGCCGTGGCCTTATATGCGTCCCACTTCCCGAATCGCGTTGCGAAGAACTTGAACTGGATCTTATGGTTCCGATCAATACCGCGCTGCACGCCACTCCATTTACCGTATCGGTAGATTTACTGGGTCATGGCTGCACCACGGGTATCTCGGCCAGCGACCGTTCTGCCACCATCAATGCACTGGTAAACGAAAGAACCCAACCCGAGGATTTAGGCCGCCCCGGACATATTTTCCCTCTGAAAGCCCGTAACCGGGGCGTGTTGAGGCGTGCCGGCCATACTGAGGCAGCGGTTGACCTGGCTCGATTGGCAGGCCTTAAACCCGGCGGCGTACTGGTTGAAATCATGAATGAAGATGGTACCATGGCCCGCTTGCCCCAACTTTTGGATATTGCAAGGCAGTATAACCTGAAGATTATCACCATAAAAAGTCTGATCGCCTATCAACTTCAACGCGACACCCTGATTGAACGCGGCGAACGCGTTAAGCTGCCTACCGAATTTGGCGAATTTGACTTGATTCCTTTTATTCAAAAATCGAACGGACTGGAACATGTGGCCCTTATTAAAGGATGTTGGAGTATGGAAGAGCCGGTTTTGGTGCGGGTTCATTCCTCCTGTATGACGGGCGATATTTTTCATTCGTACCGTTGCGACTGCGGACCTCAACTCCAGGAAGCCATGCGGCGGATCGATGAAGTTGGACAAGGAGTTATTGTTTATCTGAACCAGGAGGGGCGTGGCATTGGACTGTTCAATAAAATGAAAGCATACAAGTTGCAGGAAGCAGGACGGGACACGGTACAGGCCAATATCGACCTGGGATTTGAGGACGATGAACGCGACTATGGCATTGGTGCCAGCATTCTCCGCGAACTGGGACTGGGACAAATACGACTGCTTACCAACAATCCGGTAAAACGTGCCGGACTGGAAGGCTATGGACTAAAAGTGGTCGAAAATGTACCCATTGTAATCCCTCCCAACAAGCACAACGAGTTCTACCTGAAGACCAAGCAAAACAAAATGGGCCACCTGCTCGATTTTAATACCAAGAAGAACCAATAATCCGATCTTTAATCCACAAGCCGCATGAGTTTGAGAATCGTATTTATGGGCACCCCCGACTTTGCAGTAGCCTCCTTGCGCAAGTTACTGGAAGCGGGTATGGACGTAGTTGCTGTGATCACAGCTCCCGATAAACCGGCCGGCAGAGGAAAAAAAATACAACTATCGCCCGTTAAACAATTTGCACAACAAGCGGGCATCTCAACCATTCTGCAACCGGCCAATTTAAAAGATCCGGATTTTATCCAGACCCTGCAAAACCTGCAGGCCGATTTGCAGATTGTAGTAGCTTTCCGCATGCTCCCTGAAATAGTTTGGCAAATGCCCCCCAAGGGCACGGTGAACCTGCATGCCTCCCTGCTTCCCAATTACCGTGGGGCTGCACCCATTAACTGGGCTCTGATTAACGGCGAGAAAGAAACCGGAGTAACCACGTTTTTTATTGAGAAAGAAATTGATACCGGCCAGATTCTGTTTCGCGAAAAAGTGCCCATTACCGATGATATGGATGCCGGAACGTTGCACGACCGGTTGATGCTCGTGGGTGGGGACTTACTGGTTACCACCATCCGATCCATTGAGACCGGAAACATTACCCCTGTCGAACAGGACAAACTAGAGAGTACGCGGAAAAGCGCCCCGAAAATATTCAAGGACAATTGTCGAATCGATTGGACAAAAACCGCCCCGGAGGTACATAATTTTGTTCGGGGACTAAGCCCCTATCCTGCCGCATGGACGGAGCTTAGCGATAACTCGCAAAGTATCTCGCTCAAAATCTTCCGCACCCATATTGAAACCGAGCCACTCCATTTTGCTCCCGGACAACTCATTACCGACCATAAAACTTACCTGAAAATTACCCTCACTGACGGCATCATTTCCATAGAAGAGTTACAATTGGCAGGTAAGACACGAATGACTATTGTCGATTTCTTACGTGGTTTCCAGAATCTGAACACCTACCACCTGGTATAAACCTGGAATCTTCACTAATCTGCCTTAACAAATTTTTTGGTACAGGTTGTTCCTTTCCCACAAACAGTGACAAAATAAATCCCGCTGCTGAGCCCGCTGCAGTCCAGTTGCATGTCCTTAGCGATTCCGGCAGATTGTTCCAACACCACTTCTCCCTGGTTGTTGCAGATAACCACCCGACCCATCCGATTCGTGCTCTGGATGGTTAGCAGGTTCAACACCGGATTAGGGTAAAGCCTTATATCTTGGTCAGTGTATTGAGTATTAGGTATGGATGTGGGTCGTCCATAATACAGGGTAGTAGTATTCAGATACTCATCCTGCACATGAATTTTCAGTAAAAAATTGGCAGTATCCAGTACGGAAAATGGCACAATAATATCATCAAACCCTCCCGTAAAGACAGGCGCACATACCCGATCGTTCAATTCAACATCCACCCTACAGGCGCTTGTATCGGCCGACAAGTTAATGTGTATTTCGTTTTCTTCGATTCGCAATCCATTAAATTGAGCCTCCGGCGGTATCGAATCCGAATAATCATCGCAAAGTGCCCCCAGGACCAGTGGGCAAAATTCTTTTTCAACCCACCTAACTGCTGCCCTACAATTTTTATATTCATCGGATCGACCGTTCCCAGTCCATCGTTGCTTAACGATACCAAATACGCTACCTTTCGCGGATCATCCATCATAATCAGTGCTTCCACAGCATCCAACGCCAACGGATCAGCCGAAGCCGCTATAAGGCGCATATTTTCTTTTAAGTCATCTTGCGACCCTCCCCATCCATTACCTACCGGGCCATAGCTGTACCCTTGTAAACCGTCCATCACGGCAAAGTCGACCGGCCGTGCCATATAAAAATCGTGGATAAACTCGTGCAAATACCCATGATTGATAGCGTCCCGAAGGGGATAACCGTCTGAACGCGCATAGATCGTTGGAGGCGAACAACCTATGGCCACATTCTTAACAGCACCGGTTACTCCTGCTGTTTCATGATTTTTTAGTACCGGAATGCTAATGAGCACATCGGCTTGCAGATACCGCCTGTTCAGATACAATTCAGGGGATTCATTGGGTTTTTCACGGTCGGGATATAAAGACTTCCCGGCAGGTAAGACTACTGCCTCAATTTCCTCTGCATGGTAATCGAACCAATCGCCGCACGACTCTTCCAACGCAATGAGTTCATCAATCTCAGGAATGCTGGTACGCGAATAATTGTAGTGGGCAAATGCTTCCATGGTATTTCCCACCATACCTTCCATAAGCACAATGGTGCCTGCAGGATTGACTGCCCGAACCGCTTTGGCCACAGCTGCAACCACCCGCCAATCGGTTACAACCCCACTCCCGGTAACCGCTGCACTTCCTTGCACCAGGTTAGGTTTCAGAATCACCTCATCGCCATCGTCAATAATCGAATCGAGCCCTCCTGCCTTAGCAATGGCTTCAAAGACCATGCTTTCGATCTCATCCTTATTGATATCCTCCATCTGTAACTTATCCGATTGCACCACACCCACATAGGCCAAGGGCATATGGCTGTTCGGGTCGATTTCCAGTCGTTTGGTGAGTAAGGGCGCAACTTCTTTTGCCCGAGTGGCTGCTATTCCGTAGCTACTATCCAAGGTTACATACAGCCCAATGGTTATACCAAAAGCCAATACACCCCAAAGCAGTGCAGGCTTGACTTTTTTTTGAATCAAGCTTTTTTTTGCCTTTTGAAAGCCCAAATAACCCAGTGCAGAAGTAGTTAACCAAATCACAAAACCCGATGCAACAGGAAACGCTGCCCGCTGACAAGGGTAATACGCCCGGGAAGGTTTAGGAATAACACGTAGTAAAAACCAAAACAACGAAGCCAAACCCAGAAAGAAGACAAGAAATGATCCTCGTTTTTGATAGATCTTATGAAGTGATGGTAGGATTTTCATGTTAAGGTTATTTTGGGGTATATGATATTGAGCTATCATTAGTTCAATTGCACCTTGCTCACGTTGGCTATAAAACTCGTTGATAACCGGTGTTTCAAAGAGGATCGGATGTGTTCCTCCTTTTGATTCGGGCTTATATATTTCCCGTCCTCTGCTTCCAGCCAACTTAAAAAATTACGTAGTTCGAACTGTAAATTCATAATTAACAATTAATTAACGTAATCAACGAATATTGACTTTATGACAATCAGATTAACCTTAACACGTAAAGTAAATATGAGAAAGTGCTTGTACCAATAAAAAACTCCTTAAAATGAGAACTGTATCTTAAGGAGTTTTTGTTACAAGACCAGGTAATTTCAGAAACGATCCTCACTATCCTCCAAGTTGATAGCTACCCATTCGCCCCGATCGGAATCAGAAGCTGATTTTTTATTTTCCTGAAATCTGGGGGGCTGTTTGATTCCTTCTTTCGCTTTAGTGTGCACAACCTTTTTTTGATAGCCATTTCCTTCCAAACGAAAGAAACTTACTATGTCGCGTAATTGTTCGGCTTGACTGGCTAATTCCTCAGCACTGGTTGCCATTTCCTCACTGGATGCAGCATTCTGCTGAGTCACGGTGTTCAATTGTTGAATCGAGGTATTCACCTGATTAGCTCCATTGGATTGCTCCAGACTGGCAGCGGTAATCTCCTGCACCAAACGGGTTGTTCTTTGAATATCGGGAGTGAGTGCTTCCAGTTTCTGCCCCGACAGTTCCGATACCTGCAATCCTTTCTGGGTGAGTTGCACAATCTCCTCTGCGGCAACCTTACTGCGCTCGGCCAATTTTCGTACTTCGGCCGCCACCACAGCAAAACCTTTGCCGTGTTCACCGGCACGGGCAGCCTCAACGGCAGCATTCAGAGCCAGTATATTGGTCTGAAACGCAATCTCGTTGATGATACTGATCTTAGCGGCAATTTGCTTATTGGCTTCAACCACCTCTTTGGAACTGCTGTTCACACTGGTGATGCCGGTTTCGGCTGCCTGAGAGATCTTTTTAGTTTCCAGTGCATTTTCGCTGTTCTGCTGAATGTTAGCCGATATTTGTTCCATAGTAGAAGATATTTCTTCTACGGAAGCAGCCTGCTCGTTAGCTCCCTGCGACAACTGTTGCGAGGCATTGCTTACCTGATTGCTGGCATCTACAATATTTCCAGCTCCGGTTAACACCGAACCGATTACTTCATGGAGCTTCAACTTCATGGTATTCAAATTGAAGGCAAGTTCTCCGATTTCATCTTTTTGATCCACCTGAAGTTTGGCAGTCAGATTTCCTTGCGAAATTTCTTTTGCAAATTTCAACCCCAATCCAACCGGACGCATAATCCCCCTCGAAATTACCACAGAGGTTACCACAGCCAAGCCCACTATAATCAGCCCGATAAGAATAACCAAACGCCGTGTTATAGCAGCCTGAGATAACATGACTTTGTCGGTCATAATGTACTTTTCCGACTCGGATGATAATTGATGAAAAAGTTCGCCCACCTGGCTTAAAAAGATCATAGTTTTCTGATTGTATATTTTATTGGCTTCCAGCATGCCTTGTAGCATGGAGTCGTTCCAGCCAATGAGCTGATCCATTTCAGACTGCACCGCCAGAGCCTTGGGTTCAATATAATTTTTGAAATACTGCCGCCCTTCAGCCACCTTTCCCAGCTGGTACAAGTTCTCCAAATGCTCAATAGCCACATGTAACTCCGAATGAGGCACTTCTATAGCTTTGCAATAGGCTTCGAAGTGGGAATCAGCCACACGTTTCGCCTTAATTCGATCAGAATTCAGCCACTGACCAAAGTTGCACTGTGTGGGATCCTTAATTACTCCAATCTCTTTTACTGACTGATTGTTCAGCACCACATCCTCAAGCGCGTTCATAAATTTCAGATGATCCACCTTGGCCTTTTGCAGCATGGCACTCATGGCTCGGTCGGCAGGCTGATATACAGACTGAATGCTCTGTGCCGATTCGTGCAACTTAATGTGAGGTTCTTCCAGTTCGTCCAAAATAGGTTTGAGTTCGGGCGCCAGTTCCTCGGCATGTTTCCGCCCTTCGCCATAATACCATTGGCCAAAGGCGCATTTACTTGGATCCAGCTGTACATGTAATTCCTTTACCTCATCATTAGTGAGTAAGGCATTTACATCGCAGGCCCATTGCAAATGCTGTACGTACTTTTGTTCAATGTCCGTGCGCAACCGATTGCCTTCGATCACTTCTTCGGCATCATGAACTATGCCTCCTATACCAAAAACCGACTGCAAAATAACTACCAGCACTAAAAGGATGATACCACCAAAACCGATGGCAAATTTTCCGGATAACCGAATATCTTTCCATTTCATTTTTTCTGTGTTTTTTCAAATAAACTTCTAAAAAAGTTAGAAAAGATTACCGTATTATCATAGACGAGCATCCTAAAAAAGAACACTTCTGTCCCCCGATTATTCCCATGATATCAAAGGAGTTGTACTCTATAACAATACGTAATTTTACTTATCAAACGAGGTGTAAATATTGTTTACTTCCGGAATATGGCGTAACTTCCATGGAAAACCATATACCCAACGTTAATGAAAGCATTCTATAGCGAAAAATCGTGTAAGGATTGCAAGAACACTGGTTGCGTGGATCAGAATCTTAAACCGGAGGAAAGAGATCTTTTGAGTCAGAATAAAATGCTGATATCGTTTTCAGCCGGAGAAATTATCCAAAAGCAGGGGACCTTATCCGATTACCTGTACTTCCTGAACCAGGGGGTGGTAAAGATTACCGTTTCCGGCGAAAATAAACGCAATGTACTGCTCCGCATTTTGGCTCCGAACCGTTTTATTGGTCTGGCTTCACTTTGTGTTCACGAGAGCAGTCCAATATCTATCATTGCATTAACCGATTGCACTATCTGCCAGATTCGTAAAACCTGCATCCAGATGGTATTGCAAAACAACGACCAGTTTAAACAAACTATCGCCCAAGCCATAAGTGACGAATTCACGCTCCTGTATAATAAAGTAATTAATTTCGGTACCAGTAACAACCACGGGCGATTGGCCAGCAGTCTGCTGTATTTGGATTCAACAGAATTTCAACAGGTAGATCTGTACCACCTGATTAGCCGAAAAGAGCTGGCCGAATTATCGGCCATATCCCTGGAGAGCATGAATAAAATTCTCAAAGAATTTAAAAACGACAGAATAATTGAGGTTACCGATAAGCATATTAAATTACTGCAGCCCGAACTGCTGGAGCATATCTGCTGGGCTGGCTGATGGGGCATCCAACAACAGCATCACTCTGCTTCTTCATCCATCTCCCGAATGATCTGTTCTATTTCCGCTTCGGTCTCGAACAAGCGGCTTTTACAAAACCTGATCAATTCAGAAGCCCTCCGAACCTGCGAAGACAGCTTATCGACATCCAGTTCATCGTTTTCCAGTTTTTCCAGAATTTCCTGAAGTTCTGAATACGCCTGATCGTAACTTATTTTCTTTGTTGCCATGAGTTAACTTTCTTTACCGTACTTACTATTTTTCCCTGCCCAAAGCAGGTTTCAATTTCCTGGTTTTCGCTCAACTGCCGGGCATCCCGTATTACAACACCCCCCGAAGTGGTTATGGAATACCCGCGTTGTAGAAGGTGTTGCGGATCCAATATCCGGATTTTATTTTCGGCTTGCGTAAGGTTAAATGCAGTTTTTTTGGTTGCCTGCAACGCGCCTTTTTTAAGTTGGTTGCCGCTTATTTCCACATGCCGGTAACGGCTCCTGAGTTCCGATTCGGCCATAAAAGCCATTTTTACCTGATCCTTTTCGAGACGATGAACTGCAGAACGAACCCTTTGCTGCAACTGGATTGACAAGCCGTGCACAAAATGAGCCAAACGGCTTTTACTCCGGCCAATCCGCTCTTTTAACCGCAATTGGATCAACTGCCCGCAACGAGCCAGTTCCTGTTTGGCCATCTGCACCTTATCCTGGACTAAGCCGGTAATTTCTTCAACTATATAGTCTAATTCGGCGTTACGTTCCGCCATCCGGTCTACCAGAAATGCAGCCACTGCGGTTGGGGTTTTCAGCCGGGTATGAGCTACCAAATCTACAATACTATCGTCCTGTTCGTGGCCGATTCCGGTAATAACAGGCAGTGGAAACTGACATACATGGTAGGCCAGCCAGTAAGAATTAAAGCAGTTCATATCGGTTTTAGCCCCTCCCCCGCGAATTATTACCACCAGATCAAAGCAGGCTTCACAGGTATTAATCCGATCGAGTGCCTGAACGATGGAATCCTCAGCCCCATTGCCCTGCATCACAGCCGGGAAAAGCTTGCAGTAAAATCGAAATCCGCTGCTATTCTGCTCCAGCTGATCCCGAAAATCGCTGTATCCCGCCGCTGTAGCTGAAGAAATCACGGCAATCCGCCGGCACAGCAGCGGCAACTCCAACTGGGTGTTCATATCAAAAACCCCTTCGGCTATCAGACGCTCGATGGTTTTTTGTTTCTGAATGGCCAGTTCTCCCACGGTATATCCGGGCTCAATATCCAGTACATTTAGGCTAAGCCGGTAGAGCTCATGGAATTCAATACGTACCTTAATCAGTACCTTAAGCCCCTCCTGAAGGCGTTGCCCCGTAGTAGTTTCGAAGTAGGCTTTAATCATTTGGTAATTCTGCGCCCAGATGGTAGCCCGGTTGGTGGCTACAATTCGTTCGCTGCCGAGATCCTTTTCAATGAGCTCCAGGTAACAATGACCGCTGTAGTTTACCTTCAGCTCGCTGATTTCGGCAACTACCCAGTAGCTAGGATCGGCGTGCGCGCGGATCAGCTCCTTGATACGCGTATTGAGTTCGAAAAGAGAAATGGATTCGCGGGCCATAGTTATCGGATTTTAATGAAACTTCCTTTCAGATGACTGCCTTCGGCGAGCACATCCAAAAAATACCTTCCCGAAGGAAGCCGGGAAACCCCCCGAATGGGAATTTTATTCACAGTACCGTAAATGGGTGAGTGAAAGAGCATCCAGGTTCGTCCGGTTGCATCGTTCAAGGTTATCTGTACAGTACCGTACTGCCAGGGAAAATGACCTGTGAGGTGCAGGGTGAGTTCGTCCGATACCAGCCCCGGCACCAAACGTAACGTAAATTTTTCAGCCATCACCAGCGCGCTGTCGGGACTGAGCACCAGGCTGCTTTTAACGGTATTGGGAATGCCATAACCCACTTCATAATCGGGGGTTGCGTATCGGGAGCTTCCCCGTTGAATATTATCTGTAAGCTCCACGCAGGAAAGATCGGGATGAGCCTGCCACAAACAGGCCGCCATCCCGGCAATCAGGGGAGCGGAACACGATGTGCCGTTGCAGGCAAAAAACGAACCTTGCGGATATTGAGCCACGGTTTCAAAACCCTGGGCTGCCACATCGGGTTTTACGCGTCCGTCAGCACTCGGCCCACGCGCACTGTAGTCCACTACGACCCTGTCACTGTCGGTGGCACCTACGGCCAGCACGCCTTCGGCATCGGCAGGAGCTGTAATGTGAAACCACGGATCGTCGCCGGAATTGCCTGCACTCACCACTGTCAGCATACCTTTGGATGCCGCAATACGGGCTGCTCTGCTAATAATGGTTGTGTTTCCATCCAAGTCGGAATAGCGGTGATTTTGATCCGGATCATCAAACTCGGAATAGCCCAACGAACTGTTAATAATATCGGCACCCATGCTATCCGCATATTCGGCACCGCAAACCCAGTTGTACTCTTCCACCAAATATTCGCTACTGCCATCCTCAGTACGTATCAGAAGGTAGCTGGCTGCAGGAGCACTGCCAATGAGCTGCCCTTGCTCCCAACCTGCCAAAATGGATAGTACCGCAGTACCATGCAGGTGCGAATCGAAGAGCGGCACTCCATCCCACACAAAGTCGCGTGTGGCCAATACCTGTCCGTTTTGCCAAAGATGCTCCAACGAGCTTGTTCGATTGGCTAATAGGAAACCGGCATCGAGCACCGCAATACACAAACCCGCACCCCTATAGCCCGAATCGTGCATCACTTCCACGCCCAACATTTCCAGTTGGTTCCGGGAGGCTCCATAGTTTAGGGCCTGATTATCGGTGCATAATTCCAGTTTGGAGTGAGGAAGGAAGCTTCGTTTTTCAGCAACATCAGGTTTCAGGAGCAAGGGCGTAGAAGCTATGCCGGGTAAAGTTGCCAGGCGACTCAGGTCGGCACTATCCGATAATTCCACCATCACCCCGTTCAGCCATTTAGAGGCATTCCAAACACGAAACCCGGCCTCACGCAAACGGGTAAGATAATACCCGGATACGGGAAGATCCTCTTTGGTAATTGCAATGGATTGCCTCTGCCGGCGCTCCAGTGCGCGTTCTGACAAAAACTCCCCCGGGCGTTCAACAGAATAATTTCCATAGTTCTTATCGGCAAAACTCACCCAGTAAACCGGCGGATTGGCAAGCACACTTCCTGCCCAAAAACATCCGGGGAGGAGTATAAATAAACTTTTGTAATAACTCCAGGTAGTGATCATCCGTAATAGTTTTCCCGGATCAGAATGCTCTGCCGGTTAATAGTAATCCCCCGACCCGGGAACTACATCTTCCAGGGTAGGATCCTGGAATTTACCCATATTCTCTTCCACCATTTTGAAATAATCCTGATCCTGTTTGATCAATTCTTCCTCGTTTTCTGCCTTCCCAAAGTGGTAGTCAATCTCGTATTTCAGGCTGCCGTCATCGTTGTAAAAGAACCATTTACCATGGCGCTTATTATCGACAAACTGCCCAACAATGTACTTATTGCCGTTGGGCCAATAAAATGCATACGCACCGGATACTCTGCCGTCGGCATGGGTACTCAGCATCTTTTGGGTTCCATCGTCAAAATACTGGTTCCAGATACCGTGTTTGATATTGTCCTGCCACTGAATCTCCTCCGATATTTTTCCATTTTCATAGTACTTGTACTCCATTCCGCTTTTAGCTCCGTGGTCGTACATCTCGGTGGAAGTTACGGCTCCACTGTAGTAACTGTAATAGGTCCACAAACTGTCCTTGAGGCTGCCTAAATAATTGCCTTCGGCGGCCACTTCCCCGTCTTCGTAAAAGAAACGGGTAAAAACCTGCTGCCGTCCGGTTTTGTATATGAGAACGGCCTTTATTTCTCCGCTTTCGTAGTACCGCTTCATTTGCCCCACAGGAGCCCCGTCCTTAAACTGCCCGATATACATGGGCTTTCCGTTCGGGTAATTTTTTTGCCAGTAGCCCTGCATACGTCCCTGTGCATCGGTTTGGTTCAGGGTGTCGGGCTGCGCCTGAAGGAGTGCCGAAAATATCCCAAGTTGAAGTAGTAAAAGAAAATATCGCATAGTAAAAAAGTTTACGGCACTAAAAATACGGAATTTATTTATTCCCCAAGTGCAAAACCCTGTACGGTGACCATACGAACCCATCCGTAGCAAGTAACCAGATGGTATTGTAAAGCCAGTTGGCTTTTTGTATACTTGACAAAATTTCGCAGCCATGAACCGGATCGACCGTTTAACGGCCATACTTATTCAGCTTCAGACCAAACGATGGATCACGGCATCTGAAATAGCCGACCGTCATGAGGTGAGTCTTCGTACCATTTACCGCGATATCCGCTCGCTGGAAGAAGCCGGCGTACCCATAGGAGCTGCTGCAGGCAAGGGCTACTTTATTGTAGATGGTTACCATTTGCCCCCGGTAATGTTTACCCGCGAAGAAGCCGGCGCCATGCTCATAGCAGGGAAACTCCTGGACAAGCTCAGCGACAAATCGCTCCAAACGGCTTATGCGGCAGCCATCGACAAAATAAAATCGATACTTCCATCCACCGAACGCGATACGTTGGAAGGACTGAACGACCAGATTGTTATCTACCACAACGAATCGGGATCGGCCGAGGGTTACCCCAACAATTTTTTATTGACCATTCAGAAAGCCCTTATGGAAGGGAAGTGTCTGCAAATAGATTATCACGCCGGCTACAATTATCAAAAAACCAAAGAACGAAGGGTTGACCCCCACGGGCTGATCTTTTACAGCAATGCCTGGCACCTGATTGCCTACTGCCAGTTGCGCAAGGCAGTTCGCGACTTTCGTCTGGACCGTATGCAGCAGGTGCGAATGATTTCGGATTGTGCCAGCCCAAAAAATCCGGACGAACTGAAGAATTACCTCCACAACCACTGGCAAACAATTCAACTTACCGAAGCCCGGGTTTGGTTCGATGAAAAAGTACTCAGTGCCCTGACTCCGTCAAAATATTATTTTGGTTATGTCGATGAAGAAAGAACCTCTGATGGAGCAGTGTTGACCTTTGCCATTTCCGATTTGCATTACCTCGGCAGCTGGTTGATGTCATTTGGCAGGAATTGTAAAATACAGGAACCCGATGCACTGCGTCAAACCATTGTGAATACCGTAGAACATCTGGCCGAAATTTATCTTTCCAAATAGAAATTAGCGAAAAATTACAATGCTGACATAGGGTTGTCACACGCTGTTCCCAGCTTTGCCCAATAACTGATACCAAACAAATTATGCAAACACAACTTATTGCCGCTTGCGGATTGTACTGTGCGAACTGCAGAACCTTTAAAAAAGGAAAATGCCCTGGCTGTGCCCAGAAGCAAAATGCCAGCTGGTGCAAAATCCGTACCTGCTGCCTGGATAAAAACATAGCCAATTGCAGCGATTGCGAGGAGCATATCAACCCCATGGACTGTGCAAAATACAACAACTTTATTTCCCGCACCATCGGGTTCATTACCCAAACCGACCGGTCGCTTTGTATTGACTACCTAAGAAAACACAGTGCCGACCGCTTTGTGGAGCACATGAATGAAATGCAGATTATGAGTATGCCTAGCCGTAAAAAGTAAGAAGGAGCCCTCCTGCCCCTCAGATCACCTCATGCCAGACAGAAAAAAATCGCCGTCAATAAACTATTTACCCTCCATCGGGTTTCTCCAGGGCAGCGTAGTAGTTGCCGGTGATCCTAATTAATAGTTATATTTGTCGCTTCAAAAAGAATATCATGGAAGTTTGGTTGGGTACTTTGTTGAGCGTTTCTCTAATTAGTTCCATCTCTCTGGTAGGGGTGTTTTTTCTGGCTCTTAAGAAAGAACGTTTGGCCAACCTACAGCTGGTATTGGTAGGCCTGGCTACCGGAAGCTTACTGGGAGGTGCCTTCTTTCACCTGCTCCCCGAGTCGTTCGAAGCCTTCGATCACAGCATGACTGCCCCACTCCTGCTTACTGTGGGCTTTATGATTTTTTTTATTCTGGAACGTTTTCTCCATTGGCACCACAACCATACCGAGGGCATTAATAGTACTTCAACCATAAAGCCCTTTGGCACCGTAAATCTGGTTGCCGATATGTTTCATAATTTCCTGGACGGGGTGCTTATTGCAGCGGCCTACAGTTATTCGTCGGAGGTAGGTATGGCCACCACAGTGATCGTGCTAATTCATGAACTTCCCCAGGAAATAGGCGACTTTGGAGTGCTTCTGCATGCCGGCTTTTCTCGCAGGAAAGCGCTGATTTTTAATTTTCTGTCGGCCTGCACAGCTTTTATTGGCGCCTTGGCTGTGCTTCTTATGGGACAGCATGCGGCCGATTTTTCGCAATACATACTTCCCATTGCAGCCGGAGGTTTTATTTACCTGGCTGCCGCCGATTTAATCCCGGAACTCCACACCGAAAAAGTTACCAAACGTTCCGTATACCAGTTTCTGGCTTTGCTTGCCGGTTTGGGCCTGCTTATGGCCATGTCGTACATGAGCGAACACCACCATTAAGCACCTTCCCCAACTGACAAAAATACTCCGTCAATAATTTGCAGGGTTTTTGTTGCGGCCAATGTCCAGATCGTACTAATTTTAGCCTATGACATTTTCCGAAATACAAAAACACTATAAACAGATACAGGATGCTGTTTTAGGAAAGCGCCTGCACGATGCCTTCCAAATACTCAATAAAACCTGTAGCCAGATTCACTCTTCCGATATTCAGAACCGATACCGGAGCCTGGAGGATACCTATCAGAATATGTTGAAATACTCGTTCGGCATCACGTCCGACCCCGAGCGGAACACTATATACAACAAGCTCCGGCAATCCATGCTGGAACTCTCGGACGACATCCGCGAACAGTGGATTCGCGACATGAACCTGTTCGATCGTAAGGAAATGCTGAATACGATTATGCATTTCGAAGCTCGTTTTCTGACCGATCCACAAACGGTACCCGCTGTTCTGGAACAAAAAAAAGTGTCGCCCGGCGCCTCGGTAACTCATGCACAGTACATCTCGCAACTGTTCTATTCGTTCTATTTAAAGAGGGAGTGGAACGAAGAAACCTGCAACCTGCTTACCTCAATATGTCACTCCCGTGAAACAGCACCCTCCATTAAGGCTCAACTGATTTCGGCCTGTACCCTGTCCTTGTTACGCCATTTTGACCGTAACAATTTTATCCTGCATTACGAACTTGCCGGATACGAGCTCCCCGAAGTGCGTCAACGGGCACTGGTAGGCCTTTTTCTCGCCATTCTGCAATACCAACAACGCCTTCCGTTGTATTCTTCATTAACCAACCGGCTGGGCATGATTTCCGACAATACGAAATTTCAGGAACGGCTGCTGGCCATCATGATCCAGTTTATTCGGGCCAGTGAAACGGAAAAGATTACCCGGAAAATACAGGATGAAATTGTTCCTGAAGTGCTAAAAATGAAGAACGAGCTACAGGATAAACTTAACCTCGACGAATTGCTCAACCAGGAAAATTTCGAAGAGAAAAACCCCGACTGGCAGAATTTCTTTAAAGATGCTCCCGATGTATACCAAAAGCTGGAACAATTCTCCCAGATGCAAATTGAAGGAGCCGATGTATTTATGGGAGCCTTTGCCATGCTCAAACATTTTCCCTTTTTTAAGGAAATGGCCAACTGGTTTATTCCGTTCCAGGCCGGCCATGAGGCTGTTATCAAAGCATTCGACGGAATTTCAGAAGGCATTGATGTGCCCGCCTTTACCGAAGGCCTCGAACAGTCTACCGTGTTGTGCAATTCCGACAAGTACTCCTTCTGCCTGAACATGATGCAGATGCCTTCGGAACAACGAAAAATGATGCTGGAACTCTTCAATATGGAACTCAAGGCCATGAACGAAATGATGGACGATGAATTCCGGATGAATGCAGAGTCAAAAAGCAAAATTATCCATACCCAGTATATTCAGGATCTGTATCGGTTTTTTAAGATCAATCCCCTGCGAAAGGAATTTCCCGGTTTGTTCGATACGGAAATCGACCTGTTGGATTCCTCCATGCTCAGCCTTCTGTTTAAGGATCGACACAGCGTAAAAAACCTGGCCGAGTTCTATTTTGCCCGCGACCGCTATCCGGAAGCCCTTAAGCTTTTCACCTGGCTCAACAGCCAGGAAAGCTCCTTTGAACTGTTGGAAAAGATGGGTTTCTGCGCCCAGAAACTGAACGATTATCCTTTAGCCATTGAACTCTATAAACAAGCCGAACTTTTCGATCAGCACAAAGTATGGCTCCAAAAGAAACTCGGTTACTGTTACCGTAAAACCGGACACTTTCAGACTGCCATTGAATACTACAACCACATCATTAAAGCCGAGCCAAAAGATTTAACCAACCTGGCCTATCTGGGACAATTGCACATGGACATCGAAGATTTTGAGGAGGCGCTTCGATACTACTATCAGGTGGAATACCAGAACCCCAGTAATCCGAAAGTATACCGTCCCATCGGCTGGTGTTCCTTTGTGCTGGGTCGGCACGAAACGGCTATTAAGTATTTCAACAAGGTACTGATGGGCAAACCCGGCAAGAGCGATTACCTCAACCTGGGCCATGCGTATTGGGTATCGGGCAAACTCCCCGAATGCCTAGACGCGTACCGAAATGCGTTACGCACATCCGGCTACGACTCCCAATGGTTCCGCGATACCTTTATGCTTGACAGCACTTACCTGCTTCGTAGCGGGTTTGAAGAACTGGATCTTATGCTCATGGTTGATTACGTGTTGCTGGGCTAACTTAATCTTTTGCCGGCAGTACAAACACCCCTTCGTTAGTAAGCCGTAGATCCGCCTCCGGGAAGTCAGCCTTCATCAGTTCCTGAAGTTTTGTTATAGCTCTGCGCTGCGGGTCGGGTTTGGCACCCCCTTCGCCCGGCTGATGCACAGGAACCACTTTACCGCCGAGAAACTCACCACGGTTATCGACCTGAATGTTAATAAGAGGCGCTATTCCATTGGGGCCGGAAAGATTGAACCGGGAATAGGTGGAAAAATTCCCCAAGCTATATGCAATAAACCTGCCCTTATACACTTCCACCGCCCGGGTTACATGTGGCCCGTGGCCAATCAGCACATCAGCACCGGCATCAATGGCACGATGGGCAAAATCGTACACGTTCCCGCGGTTGCCTCCGAGGAAAGTTTCCGTTTCGCGCGTAACATGCTGACGATCGGCACCCTCGGCCCCACCATGAAACGAAACCAGGGTAATATCGCAGGTATCACTTAGAAAGGAGATGATTTCGAGCGCTTTTTGAGTGTCGCGCATATCCATAACCCCAGAGTTGGGTGAGAAAGCACAAAAACCAATTCGTAATCCCCTGGATTCAAATATTACATAAGGCCGCTGCGTAAACCCGGCATAGGGAATTCCGGCCTCCTCAAGCAGTTTGGATTCATGAGCACGCCCCTCCGGCCCAAAATCGTTCACATGGTTATTGGCCACCCCTACCACATTGAAACCAGCATCGGTAATGCAATCCAAATACGCATCGGGCATGCGGAACACATAGCAGGTTTTGGGATCCTTACAAGTCTTGGGAACACCTTGGGTGCCTGCAAATACCCCTTCCAAATTGCAAAAGCGGATATCTCCTTCCCGAATAAAAGCTTTCACCGGCTCCAGAAGAGGTGTGCAATTATTGCCTGCCGGCAAATAGGATGCCTCCGGATAGTTAGTTCCCAACATTACATCGCCCACCATCACAATCGAAATACTTTCAGCCGATTGGGAAATCAGGATGCTGTCGCCGGCTGACAGGATTTGCGTCTGAGTTGGAAGAGAATCGACCTGTTTATCGGAATCCAGCAACTTGGGCTCCACTCGATCCCACGTTGCTCCAGGGTTCACAGAAAGGGTCTGCTTATCGGTGGTAAGAGAATCCTGAGCCGGACAAAGAACACCGCCACCTATAAAAAATAACGAAAGAAGAATGAATTTTTGCATGGTAAAGTAGTTACATTATAGCACCATCCGTAATATTCGGATACGCCGTCAAAGTAAATACAATTCCCTATGCGTCAGAAAAAATATTATAAACGGTTACCGGATTAATCGAAGGTTTGTCCCGATTTCTGCGAAAGTTCAATAAGGTCTTCGTATTCCACTGCCGTCAGATCGTTGAAATAGTAGTTCACCGGATTCACTTTTTCACCATTAAGGGAAACCTCGTAGTGCAAATGCGGCGCTGTGGAAAGCCCGGAATTGCCAACATAGCCAATCACATCGCCTCGTTTAACCTGTTGCCCCACACGTACTTTGAATGCACTGCAATGGCCATAAAGGGTTTCGTATCCAAAACCGTGATCCACCACAATTTTGTTCCCATACCCCCTTTTGGACGAATTCAACTCGGAAACTACTCCGTCGCCGGTGGCATAAATTTCGGTTCCGCTGGGTGCGGTAAAGTCCATGCCGTAATGGAATTTACGAATCTTATATATGGGATGAATCCGGTATCCCCAACCACTGGCAGTCTTCTTTAAATCCTTATTCGAAATGGGTTGTATGGCCGGTATGCAAGCCAACATTTGCTCCTTGTTTTTGGCCAGGTCAATAATTTCGTCGTAAGAGGTGGATTGCACGTACACCTTTTTCATAATCTTATCCAGGCGCGATTTCACCCCAATTACCAATTCGGAATTTTCCATTTTTTCCAAATCACGATAACTGTTGGTACCTCCGGTGCCCGCTTCCCGAACATCTGAATGAATGGGTTCTGCTTCAAAAATGGTGCGGTAAATATTATCGTCACGATCCTGTAAATCTTCCAATACAATTTCGAGTTTGCTCAACTCATCATTGAAGAACTCATAATTGGCCTTCAGCTCACTAATTTGACGTTTGAGCCCTTTTTCCTTGGGAGAATCGAAGAATAGCGAAAAAATCAAAAAATAGATAACCGCCACAACCACACTCGCCATGAAGTAGGTTAAAAACACGAAGATCTTCTCTTTGCTGGAACGGGCTACCTGAACATAGCTCAGCGATTCCGGATTAAATTTGTACTTATGTTTCGCCATAGCGTTCTTTTTGAGAGTTTTGGGTAAATCTCTTGTAGAGAGCCGTACGGAAAATCCGGATTTTAGGTTTCGCCGTCTGAATCCATGGCGACCATTAAAAATGACCCGCCGTAATAATAACCTAAAATTCCTTCTTACGGTTCCGACCCGAAAGGCACGTGATTGTGTTAGCCATTGAATTCAAGGCCTTTATTGCCTTTCCAATCAGACGCGAACAAATCTAGGAGAAAAAATTTAGTTTTACAACTCTGATAAACGCTGGAATGTTAATAACTTCGCAGCCGAAATTTTATGCAAAAATTTGACCTGGATATGAATTCACGTGTTGTACGTCAGAAATTCTTTGATTTCTTCGAATCGAAAAATCACAAAATTGTAAGCTCCGCCCCCATGGTGGTAAAGGACGATCCTACCCTGATGTTTACCAATGCGGGCATGAATCAGTTTAAGGATATTTTCCTTGAAAACCGCACTGCCACAGACGTACGGGTTGCCAATACCCAAAAATGCCTGCGGGTTTCAGGAAAACATAACGATCTGGAAGAGGTTGGACACGACACCTATCACCACACCATGTTCGAGATGCTGGGCAACTGGTCGTTTGGCAACTATTTCAAGCAAGAAGCCATTGCCTGGGCATGGGAATTCCTGGTGGACGTTATGCAGGTTGACCCCTCCATACTCTATGCCACCGTTTTTCAGGGCGACGAACAAGACAGTATTGGCGAGGATCAGGAAGCCTATCAGCTCTGGCAAAAACACCTGCCCAAAGAACGCATACTGAAGTGCTCGAAAAAAGACAACTTCTGGGAAATGGGCGATACCGGCCCCTGTGGCCCCTGTTCCGAAATTCATGTCGACCTTCGCAGCGAAAAAGAACGCCAAACCACCCCGGGAGCCCAACTGGTCAATGCCGACCATCCGGAGGTAATCGAAATCTGGAATCTGGTTTTTATTCAATACAACCGAAAAGCGAACGGTCAATTGGAAACCCTGCCCAACAAACACGTTGACACCGGAATGGGTTTTGAACGTTTGTGCCGGGTACTTCAGGGAAAAAAATCGAACTACGATATTGATATTTTCCAATCCATTATTGCCAAAATTGCCGAATTGACTGGTACGCCTTACGGCACCGCGGACAGTTCCGATGTGGCCATGCGCGTGATTGCCGACCACCTTCGTGCGGTAGCCTTTGCCATTGCCGACGGCCAGTTGCCCTCGAACATGAAAGCAGGGTACGTTATCCGTCGTATTTTACGTCGTGCGATTCGTTACGCATACTCCTTCCTCGATCAAAAAGAACCCGTTATCTTTAAACTGGTGCCGGTATTAGTGCAAACCATGGGCAGCACTTTCGAAGAACTGGGCAAACAACATAAACTGATCGAGAATGTCATTCTCGATGAAGAAAAGGCCTTCCTGCGCACTCTGGATTCAGGCATTCACCTTCTCGATGGTTTGGTAAGTGCTGCGCGTGATAACCACGCAAATAGTATTTCGGGCAAGAAGGCTTTTGAATTGTACGATACCTTTGGCTTTCCACTGGATTTAACTCGACTGATTTTACGAGAGAAGAACATGGACGTGGATCTGGAGGAATTCAACTCCGAAATGGAAGCTCAGAAAGCCCGTTCGCGAAAGGCTTCGGAAAGCGATGCCTCCGACTGGGTGGTGCTAAGATCGGCCGACGAGCAGCAATTTGTTGGCTACGATATGCTCGAAGCGGAAGTACAACTGGTTAAATACCGAAAAGTAAGCTCCAAGAAAAAAGAAGTGTACCACCTGGTTTTCGACCGCACCCCCTTCTACGGCGAAAGCGGTGGTCAGGCAGGCGATCAGGGTTTGCTGACCTGTGGTTCTGAAAAAATCAGCATTCTGGATACCCTCAAAGAAAACAACCTGAGCATTCACATTGCCAGCCAACTTCCGGCCGATACCGGAGCCGTGTTTCGCCTGACTGTAAATACGCAGGCACGCCAAGCCACAGCCAATAACCATACCGCCACCCACCTGCTGCATCATGTACTGCGCGACGTACTGGGGAAACATGTGGAGCAAAAGGGGTCATTGGTTCACCCCGATTACCTCCGTTTCGACTTCTCGCATTTTCAAAAGATCAGTCCGGAACAAATTCAGGAAATTGAACACCGGGTGAATGCCATGATCCGCGAAAACCATTCTCTGGAAGAATTCCGTGAAATGCCCTTGGGTACGGCCAAAGAACTGGGAGCCATGATGCTCTTTGGCGAAAAATACGGCGACCAGGTGCGTGTAATCCGTTTTGGAAAATCGATTGAGCTTTGCGGAGGCACCCATGTGTCAGCCACCGGAAATATCGGCCTGTTTAAAATTGTCTCAGAATCGTCGATTGCTGCCGGCGTGCGCCGTATTCAGGCCTACACCGCCGCTCAGGCCGAAGCTCATGTCAACAGCCTGTTGGGTATACTGGACGAAATAACCACACTGCTCGACAGTTCTGGCGACGTGGTAAAATCGGTTCAGGCCCTGTTTGAACAAAATACCGAACTTCGAAAAAAAGCCGAAGAGTACAACAAACAGGAGGTAAAGCGCATTAAGAATAACCTGAAGGATCAGGTGCAAAACCTCAATGGCATTAACTTCCTGGCCTATCCGGTTGCTGCCGACAATGTCGGTATCATAAAGGACGTAGCCTATCAGTTAAAGAACGAGATGGACAACCTGGTACTGGTGCTGGGCGCCGAAATACACGGAAAGGCACACCTGGCCGTAATGATTTCGGACAATCTGGTTCAGGAACGACAGCTACATGCCGGAAACATGATTAAAGAACTGGCTCGCGAAATAAAAGGAGGCGGCGGAGGCCAGCCCTTCTTTGCCACCGCCGGCGGAACCGATCCAAGAGGTATCCAAAACGCTTTGGATAAAGCTGTTGATTTTATTCGCTAGCACCCGCTGACCACATTCGGGGAAATTAATTACTTTGCAGGCCTGTTAAACACCTGTTACTAATGAACGTTACCCGAATTTTTGACATACTGGACTACGCACATCTGAACTACGCATACAAAACCGACTTTCTGGCTAATAAGGTTAATGGAACGTGGAAAAAGTATACGTCGTGCGATTACTTCCAGGAGGCACGAAACCTTAGCCTGGGGCTATTGTCCCTGGGCTTCGAAAAAGGCGACCGGATAGCAAGCATTTCAAACAATCGGCCTGAATGGAACTTTTTAGACATGGCCATACTGCAATGCGGCATGGTTCATGTGCCCATTTACCCCACACTGAGCGAAGCCGACTACGAATACATATTGAGCCACTGCAAGCCCAAATTGCTGGTGGTTTCGGACAACGGCCTCTATCAACGGCTGAAATGCATTGCCGAAAAAGGCCTGGCTCCAACTCAAATCGTGTCGTTTAATGAAATAGCCGGCTTAACTCACTGGCGCGAGATCAGTCAGCAGGGTAAGGAACACGCCAGCGAGCAGGAGCCTGTATTAGAGCAGATTCGAAAATCGGTACAACCCGATGATCTGGCCACCTTAATCTATACTTCAGGAACAACGGGCAACCCCAAAGGAGTTATGCTCTCCCACAACAACATTATGAGCAATGTGCGGGGCATTCAGCAGGTTTTCGATTTCAACCCCAACGATTCGTGTTTGAGTTTTCTTCCTATCAGCCACGTGTTCGAACGCACCATTAACTACTACTTCCAGCTGGCTGGCCTGTCTACCTATTATGCCGAAAACCTGGGCACTCTAACGGATAACCTGAAAGAAGTCCAACCTTCTGTATTTATAGCTGTTCCCAGGGTTTTGGAACGAATCTACGATCGCATCATTGGGGTTGGTAAAGATTTAAAGGGCATCAAACGTCAGATCTTTTTTTGGGCGGTCAACCTTGGCTTGCATTATCAATTCCATAACCAGAACAGCTGGGTATACCGGCAAAAGCTCAAACTGGCCGACCGACTGGTATTCAACAAATGGCGGCAGGCCATTGGCGGCAGGGTTCGCACCCTTATGGTTGGCGGCGCTGCTCTGCAGGAACGTCTGATGCGCGTATTCAATGCCGCAGGAATACCCGTTCTGGAAGGTTACGGCATGACCGAAACTTCGCCCGTAATTGCCTGCAATGTCTTCCATTCCGGAAAGGTAATGCCGGGCTCCGTTGGACAGGTTTTACCTGGAGTACAGGTGAAAATTTCCGACGACGGGGAAATTATGGTAAAAGGCGATTCGGTAATGATGGGGTACTACGAAGATGCCGAACATACCCGGGACGCCTTCGATGCCGATGATTGGTTGCACACGGGAGATATTGGAAACTTCGTTGGAGAAGGGTATTTAAAAATTACCGATCGGAAGAAGGAGATGTTCAAACTGTCGAGCGGAAAGTATGTAGCTCCGCAGGTCATTGAGAACAAGTTCAAGGAATCCTTCTTTATTGAACAACTGATGGTGGTGGGCGAGAACGAAAAATTTGCCAGCGCCCTGATATCGCCCAACTTTCAGTTCCTACATAACTGGTGTACCCGGCATGCCGTAAGCTACCGCGACAACAAAGAACTTATTGCCCACCCTAAAGTAATAGCCCGCTTCCAACGCGAAGTAAATCTGATGAACAAGCAGCTGGGGCAAACCGAACAGGTGAAGCGTTTCCGGCTGGTACACGAAGAATGGTCAACCAATACGGGTGAACTTTCCCCTACCCTGAAGTTGAAACGTCGCTTCCTTTTTGAGAAATACGATTCGGTTCTGAAGGAAATTTATAGCGTTCAGAAATAGCTTGTTACTCTCGCCGGGCCTCCAGTTTTATTCTTAGCTCTATCGTTTTGGTGGCCGGCATTCCATCCACCGAACCCGGTTGCCAGGGAGGACCATCCTTCAGCAGACGTATGGCCTCTTGCGAATATTCGGGTCCATCGGTCTTCACCACTTGAATATTTTCAATCTCACCATTTTTATTCACCGAAAAACGCAATACCACATTTTTGGCCACGTTAAAAACCGGTAAAACCGAATAGTTCACCTGTTTGCGTATGTATTCGTGGAATGCGTCCAGTCCAGCAATGGGCTGCGGATCTTCCATCAGACGATCGAGACGAATATCGGTATCGGCATTACGGGGAGCCGGTTGAGCGGTAGTTTTTTTTGAGCTGCCATGACCTACTCCTACAAGCTCTTCGGAATGTGCTATGGCCGCCCTACTGGTGCCCGCCTGAGCCGCCTGCAATAGCATTTCGTCTTGTTTTGCAGGTGTTCCGGCCGCTTCAGCGGCAGGTTCTGACCAAGCGTCTTTTTGTTCTCCCTGTACCTTAATCGACTCCGATTCCAATGCTACTTCATCGTCTTCCACCATTTCCAAATGGGCAGGTTGCGGTGCTGCTTCTTCGGATTCAGCCTTTTGGGGCGATGGCGCAGGTTTTTCGGAACGCAGTGGTTCGGGCTGTTGCTTCTCCTTTTCAACGGGAGCCTCTTTTAGATAAGCTATTCCCGGATGAAAACTGTCCGTTGCCACCTTTTGTACCGTATCGGTCACCGGCAACTGCCTGGCCAGCTGTTGTACGGCCGCACCTGTATGCCGCACCAGGTAGAATACGCCGCCCACTCCCAGCAACAGTGCCACAACTGCAGCATAGCGTAGAACCAGAGGAAGCCTCCTCCTTCGGGCAGGAGCCGATTCCTCCAGTCGTCGTTGCAGGCTCAGAATATCCTCCTGCAGCTCGCCGGGAGCAAGGGAACTCAAACCGTCAAAAGCATCTGTGTCAAAAGTATCCTGCATCATACGTTTCTCAACCCGCTGCTTTTCGCCTGGCGAGAGCACCCCCCGGAAGTACTGCAGATAATCGTACCAGGTATTTTTGCTATGTTCAGGCACTTGGCTCATGTTTACGTTCTATACAAAGTTTTAAATTCCGTTTGCCATTTTGTATGTAACTCTTCACCTTATTCAGAGGTAAGCTCAATTGTTCGCCTATCTCCTGGTAACACTTTTCCTGCAGGTAAAACAAGCGTATACAGCTTTGCTGTTCGGCTTTCAGTTGTTCCAAACAATCTTCCAAAAGCCGATTCATGTCTCCCGGCTCAGTGTCATCAACAGGAGACCATTCCAGGGTGGATTCCATAAATTTCTCATCGAAAAATTCCTGGTTTTGTTGCACGCGTTTGCCTTCCTGCGACACTTTCCGAATACAATAATGCCGAACCACCACGTACAGCCAACCCCGAAAGTAGGTTACCTGGTGCTGTAATAAATCATCCACCAGCTTTTCGAAAATCTGCATAACCGCATCCTGACTGTCTTCCCGGTTCTTAAAATACTTCAGGCAAACCCCGTAAACCAAATGTATATACCGCTGATAAAGTATGCCCAGGATAGCCACATCGGCCTGTTCGCGATAGTGCAGAATCAGTTCTTCATCACTCCTATCGGAAAGCTTTCTGATATTTTTTAAGAATTTCAAAACTTAAACTATTAGTTATCAGTTGATTAAATTCTATTATTCCTAAAAATACCATTTTAGAGGAACTGCTTTTATGGAAAACAGCTCCCCATGGTATCCTGTTATCGAATTCAAAAAAAAGAAATTCTTGTTGAACTAAAAATTAATCGCCATGAAAAAGACTGTATTCAACCTAATTGCCCTGATGGCTCTGGCACTTGGAAGCCTAACCAGTTCAGCCACCCCTATACTAATAAGTGGCTGCGTTACCGATGCCCAAAGCGGACAAGCTTTGCCGGGAGCCATTGTTTTAGAGAAAGGGAGTAAAAACCAGACCCAAACCGATGCCGCAGGGTTATACCAAATCACCGTGACTTCGGGCACGGCGATTCTTCACTTTAGTTGCGAAGGTTATCGTCTCGAAGAAGTAACCCTCAGGGGAAGAACCACCCTTAATGTAAAACTCCAACCCAATCAGCAACAAGTCATTCTGGAAAGTGAAGCTGACGATGAATTGGTTGTACTTGGATACGGAACCACAAAACGTTCCAAGCCGGCAAGCAGCCAGCCAACCTATTACGATATGGCAGCACCAACCTCTCTTGGTTTTGCCATGGCCGGCGAAACAAGAAATACGAACTACAACACCGAAGGTTATTCCACCATTCACGAAAATGGTTTCCACTCGGTGAGTCTGAACCCGCTTTCAACCTTTTCCATTGATGTCGATGTAGCATCGTATGCCAATATGCGCCGCTTTATTAACAACGGACAGAACCCCCCCACAGATGCCGTCCGCATTGAGGAGATGATTAACTACTTCCGGTACGATTATCCACAACCCGATGGCAAACATCCCATTACGGTGAATACCGAACTGTCGCAATGCCCCTGGAATACCGACCATTTAGTATTGCAGGTAGGTATTCAGGGCAAATCTATCGAAACCGAAAACCTGCCTGCCTCCAATTTGGTTTTTCTGCTCGATGTGTCGGGATCGATGGAAAGCCCCAACAAGCTACCTCTGCTAAAAAGCGCGTTTAAATTGCTGGTGAACGAATTACGACCACAAGACCGCGTAGCCATTGTAGTGTATGCCGGTGCATCCGGCTTGGTACTGCCGTCTACTCCCGGCAATCAGAAGCAAACCATCATTGACGCTTTGGATCGGCTGGAAGCCGGAGGATCCACCGCGGGTGCAGCCGGATTGCTGCAAGCCTACCAGGTGGCCGAAACCCACTTTATGGAGAACGGGAACAACCGGATCATTCTGGCAACGGATGGTGATTTTAATGTAGGCATGAGCAGTAACGCCGAGATGGAGCGGCTGGTTGAAAGGGAACGTGAAAAAGGGATCGGTATTTCGGTGTTAGGTTTTGGAATGGGCAATTACAAGGACGATAAAATGGAACTGATTGCCGATAAAGGCAATGGAAACTATGCCTACATCGACAACCTGCAGGAAGCCCGAAAGGTACTCGTCAGCGAGATGGGCGGAACCTTGTATACCATTGCCAAGGACGTTAAAATTCAACTCGAATTCAATCCGGTTCAGATTGCTTCGTACCGTCTGATAGGTTATGAAAACCGCCTGTTGAACGAAGAAGACTTCGATAACGACCGGGTAGATGCAGGCGAGATGGGCGCAGGCCATACGGTAACCGCCCTGTATGAATTGGTTCCGAACCGCGAAAATGACAACCGAGCACCCGCATTGGTGTACCAAACACCCCTGACCAACAACAGGGCACTCAGCAGCAACGAACTGCTGATATTGAAATTGCGGTACAAACAGCCCGACAGCTTCGACAGCCAGCTTCTGGAAACCACCGTGACTAATTCACCCATTGCCCCAAACAAAACCAGTGCGAATTTTAAACTTGCTGTAGCTGTTGCGGAATTTGGGATGTGCCTGCGCGAATCGGAACACCGAGGAACCTCCACCCTAAACACCGCGCTGGAACTGGCCATCCAATCGAAAGGCAACGATAAAAACGGGTATCGAAGTGAATTTATCCAGCTTATTAAAATGGCTCAGACACTTTGATAAAGAGCTTACCATTGCTCAGCCAAGTTTTAACCGCTTCAGTTCAACCCTGGAATTCCCGGCCCAAACGCTGGGAATTCTCCTTTCTACGAACTAACTTTAGTGGAACCCGAACAATTCTCACGAATACAACAGCCAACAGCTTTAGTGCCCAAAGGATTTTAGAACATTGGGGAGCGTAAAAAATGCTTCCGAATATCGGTAAATACAGTATCTTTAGTTTTTGTTTTATACACTTAAAGGAATATTATGAAATTACAAGCAGCTATTCTGAGTTTGGTGCTATGCGCACTGAACAGTACGGCTCAGGTTTTCGAAGGAAAAGTTGTGGATGCAAAGAGCGGAGAGCCTTTGGAAAATGTGGAGGTAATTTTGGGATGCCATGCTGAAAGCAGATTCACGGATAAAGAGGGGAAATTCTCAGTGACAGGTACCGAAGATTCTGAAAACACGCTAAGCTTTAACCTGGAGGGTTATATGTTTCAGGAATTTCGCCACAGCACCCCCCAATCAGGAATGAAAGTGGCCTTACGAAAAAAAATACCCAGTGCTGCCAGCAAACGTTGGAATACCTACATGACAGCCGACAGCTGTATCAGCTACCATTCGGTAGTAATCCCTAACAATCCGGAGTGGTCCGTTGAGTTCACCGAAAAGGATCTGAAAGGCGACTTGGC
>QKEH01000109.1 GCA_003252385.1 Bacteroidota bacterium
GTTGAAATAGGCCGGATTTTTCGCATAATTTTTCAGATAGAACCATGGCAGCTGCAACTTTTTGAAGAAGGAAATATCGTAGTAAATGCTGCCTCCGCCTTCTTCGATGTTGCAGAAACCGGTTTTGAAATGCGTTTTCTCCAACTGATTTTCGGCATAGAGGGTAATGTCGATTTTATTTTGCTTCATTACCTGATCGAGGTAGTAGAAGTATTGCTTATCGCCGGCCATAAAAAGGGGTACCAGCCCCAAATGGGGTTGCTTCAGCCAGGCACTGACGTTCTTGCGAATGTATCTTCGCTTCTGATTGATGTCGGCGGAAATAAGAATGTGTTCAATGCCCAGCTGCCCGGTAATGCGGGCCACATTGCGCCGGGCCAGGTCGGTAACCATGCCCCAGTCGTAGGTATAAGCAATGGGTTTGAGACCCAGCACCTCTTTGGCATAGTGCAATGCGTAGGTGCTGTCGCGGCCGCCGCTGGCACCCAGCACAATATCCTGCTGTTTTCCAGGTTTGCGGAAGGGCTCAACGGTTTGGAACAAGGCATCCCTGCCACGAACCTGAATCCGTGAATAATGTGCACAGTAGTTGCACACCCCGTTGGCATCGAACGAAATAAATGGCATGGTTTCGGGGAGCAGACAGCAGGTGCAGCGTCTCAGGCTGTCCACCCGTTTCTGCAATTTTTCGAAATACAGGTCGAAGCTCTTATAATCGGGACCGCTCCCTGTCTGAATCACCGGTGTTGGTGTTCCTTTGGGCGAAGCATCCGTTACCGGAATCCTTTTCCCGTTGAGGATATGCCCCTGAATCGATAGTCCGTCAGCCGCCACCTGACCTTTCATGGTGGTTAGATCCACCAGCAGCAGCTGCATGGGTTCCAACTGAAACAGGGAGCAGGAGCCTGGTTCGCGTCGAAAAACCTTTGTAAGTACTTTATCCCGAATGTATTTCTCCGAGGTAAAAAACAGAAAATCATCCGACCGGGCAATGTATAACGATCCGTTGTTGGTGGAAAGCATCAGCTCGGGAGTAAATTCCGAAAAAGCGGCTATGGAAGCATTGCCCTGTATGGCACCGAATGCCTTAAGGGTTCCTTCGGGCAGCGACCCGCACACCCGGGCATGGTGTCCCATCAGGCTAAATAACACCTCGGTATCCACCTCGTATTTTCGCTGCAACGCGGGATGGCGTTGCCAAAGAGCTTCGTGGTTCACAATAATGCCGTTATGCACCCCGGTAATTCCCTCCGATGATACCGGCTGATTGTTGGCGGCATTACTCTGATTGCCATTGGTTACCAATCGCGAATGTCCGATAAAAGCTTTTACCGGGTCGGGGGCACTGAGGAACCGATGCAGCAATTGCCGGTAGCCTTTCTCGCGAATCATTTCGGAAGCCGGCACCGCCCGTTTGTACACCTCAATGGTACCGTTGAATCGAAAGGCCGCTCCTGCCGCTTCCTTACCCCGCGACTCGGAATAACGGTACAGGGCATGAATCAACGCCCGCATTTCCTTGGGCGATACAGCCCCGCTCTTTTGAACTATTCCAAATATGCCACACATAGCTAGTCCATTTTCAGGGTAACCTGTTGTTTCCGCAATTCGCTGATTTGATCCACCACCAGCCCAAAGAAGAAGATTAGAATCCCGGAAATGATGATGATGAACGACATAGGCAGGAAGGTGATTACACCACTTGCCGGGAAAAGAATGCCAAAAAGAATTTCGTACAATATACCCAATGCCACCAGCGACAAACTGGTAGGAAGAAATACCTTCAAGGGATTGAACAATACAATTAGCCGGAGCATCAGCAGAATGGTTTGCGATCCGTGCTTGAGCTGTTTCACCGAACTGGTACCCACCCGCCGGTTAACCACTATGGGAACGTAATCGATATTCAATCCCATGTTCATAAAGGCAATGGTGGAGGTGGTCGAAAACGAAAATCCATTGGGAAATAAAGGCAGCAGAGGAAGAATGGCTTTGCGGCGCGCAACCCGTAATCCGGAATTCAGGTCGGGAATTTTTCGTTCGGTAAGGTAGTTGGCAATTTTGCCCAGCATCCACTTCCCGGGCTTGCGCACCCAGTCCTGGTGTGAGGTTTTACCCCGTTTGCCCACCAACATATCGTAGGAGTCCATCCGGCCGACCAGGGTTTCCAAATCTTCGGGTCGGTGCTGCCCGTCGGCATCGTAAAACGCTACATACTCGGTTTTCGCAGCTTTAATTCCGGTTTTCAGTCCGGCACCATAGCCCTTGTTGTAGGGGTGGTGAATGACCTCCACACCGGGTACCTGTCCGGCCAGTTCGCCGGTTCGGTCGGTTGACGCATCGTTAATGACACATAGTTTCCATTTGTACTTTTGGGCGGTTGGCAGAAGGGTTTCCAGGGTTTCCCGGATTCCCTGCTCCTCGTTATACGCAGGAATAATGATGGTTAGCGAATTTTGCATGGGCTGTGTTTAAAGAAATTTGGTATAGAGTTGGCGATGGGCCTGGGCAATACGGCTCCAGGTATAGGGGCTCATGGAATTCTGAATGTCCTGAGCATGACTTTTATACTCTTCTCTGCGAAGAATCAGGTTTTTCAGGGCGGCAGTAAGTTCCTCCCCGCTGTCGTTTTGCAGCACCACCCCGGCGTGCGAATGTTGCATCACATCCTGTACCCCGTGTTTGCGGCCCACCACCAAAGGTATTCCCGTGGCCAGGGCTTCGATGGCTGCATTGCTAAAGCAATCGACGTACGAGGTAGATACAAAGCAATTCGCTGTACGGTACAAGTTAATCAGCCGGGCATAAGGGGGGGGGGATCCGTTTTCTGCACCCACTGTTCCGGTGGCAATAACCCGGGAAGCTACCCCCAAACGGGTTGCCTCGGACAAAATTTGCTGCCGGGGGCCCACACAAATACAGCGGATGGGGTAATCCCTGAGGTTATGCATGGCCTGAAATAGAAGCGACATACGCTTCACTGCACTGTTGCGTCCCACGGTAATCAGCACAAATTCATCGGGGGAGATCCCGTAATGTGCCCGGTAATCTTCCGCGGGCAGTTGCCGGATGGCCTCCAGAAAAACACCGTTGGGCAGCACCGACAGCTTGTGCTCCACCGGAACATACTCCAAAATATCGGCACGGTTCACCGAACTCAGGGCAATGACATGGTCGGCACGGTTCAGGCACTCAATCAGCCGGGTTCGTTGACCCGAATTCAGGGCTTCGCCATAGCCGATTTCAGAAACTACCTGCACATCGCTCCCCCGCGAGGCCACCAGCAGGGGTAAGTTTTTTTTCTGTTGCAGCTGCATGCCCTGCAAGCCTCCGTTCAGAAGATTCTGACCCAGTAAAATATTTACCTCTTCGTTTTTCACCATTCGCAGACGACTGCGTTCGGCTAGCCAGGCCGTGGCCTTCCATGCCCTTTTCGAACGGTACACGGGGTGCGGATACCGGTAGCCCTTCGGAACCTCCTTCATCGCCGAGCAGGCCACTGCCGCCCGAGTGTCTTCCAGTTCGTTTAAAGCGTTCGCCAGAAAGTAGCTGGCATACTCAGTGCCCCCCAAACGGGGATAGTAGTTGGAAGTAAGGATCCCTACTGAAATCATAACGGGTTGGTGGTTAGTTCCGATAAAGTCACAAACTCCAAGTCCTGGCGACCGGCCAGCGCGGTGATCAAGGCGGTTACATTCTGCAGAATTCGCTGTGCACTGCCGGGAACCAATGAGTAGGGACTGGTACCCGGATAAATTTCGTTGCTGTGAAACATCATGACCAGGGTGTGCACATGACCACTGCCATTGGCACGTTGGGTGAAGGCATTCAGATACTGCTGCATTTCGTGGGCCGTTGCATAGGTGGGCCGGAACCAGCGCAGATTTTTATTGGGGTTGGTTAACCGGGTAATAGCCACCCGCTGCCATTTGTGCAACGGATTCAACCGGCGTTTGAGTGCAGGCGGCAACGCATACAGCCACCGGTTGTATACGGCTACCGGCGCTTCCAGAATCTGCAGGTTGCCTGAAACCCGGAAATCCTTTTCCGAGGGATGGTAGGGATGATAGGGCGCCCCCATATAGTGGATGCCGTGGCTTCGGTTGCGCATCCACCAGGTATCCGGCGTTACACTGGAATCGACCCGGTAGCCCAATTCCTGCAAAAAAACCAGGGTATGGCGGCTCAATGCAAAGCGTCCGGCCCGGAAGGAGGTGGGCTTAAAACTGAAAGTGTGCTGAAAAAGCCGGGTAAGGTTCTCCAGCTTCTGAAATTCGGCGGTTGCCGAAAGTTCATTCTGAAAGGTTTTGGTGAAGAACGAACTCATATTTTCATCGGGAGCAATAAACTCCGAATGCAAATGGGTGCCTAATTCCGCGCGATTGCCAAGTTTTTTAAAATACGCTGCACAGGCTTCATGTTTCATCACTTCGGGGCTCAACAGGTAGGTAGGACGAATACGGTTAGCCTCAAAAACTGGTTGCAGGTTATGAGCCACCCCGTCAAGAATGTTGGTGAAACAAAAAGGCTGCTGTACACTCCAGCCTTCGCTTTTGTCGCACTCGGTATCCAGGGTTATGGCAATTCGGATTTTATTGGACATGTCCGGAACGATCAAAAATTTGAATTAATCTGGCGTACCACCAATACGAATTATTGACAATATATCGGTTGTTAACCCGCGTGGTTGGTGTCCACTTATCCTTTTCGCCACCTTCTCCCCGCATAAAATTGTATTCATATACGCCTTCGCGGTGCAGATGCTTTAATAGCCGAAATGTTAAATATTTCCCCACCGACAGATCTAAAAAACGGCTATCTATTGCCGTATTCCAGGCATAATAGGTAGCATTCTCCACAAATCCGATTTTATAGGCTGCAATCTCGTTATCGATTAGCAGCCAGCTGGTAAATAATTTCTTATTGGTCATGTTATGGGCAAGAATGGTATGGAGAAAAAGTTTTTGCTTTTCGGAGGCATAGGAAGGTCTTCGCCCCAGCATTTCCTGACGGCATGTATGCATTGTACTAATTAGTTCTGCCATTTTTGTAGCAGGCCAGTCCGGATTGAATAACACCTCCAGATTCCTGGCTTTATTTTCCAAGGCATTGCATTTTCTTCTGACACTTTTACGACTGATCTGCCGTTCAATATCGCTCCACTCGCGATGCAAGTCGATGAAATAGTATTTCCCCTTTTGATGGATCATGGAGTTAAAATGACTTTTGATCTCTTCACGAATAATCGCATTACCCGGATATTTTTCGTGCAAATCATCGAGAATAAGCAGGTTCCATTTACGCTTGGTTTTTAACCAGTTGATGGCTTCGCGCACCACGTCCTCCAGATATTGGCTTTTGGCCGGAACAAAGCAAAAATCCTGCTTGTTGTAGGCCAGAAAACGTACCCGGATGAAAGGAATAAAGCCCTTCCGTTTTTGTTTGAGAAACATCAAAGGAAAATACCCTGCTACCTCATCCCGGCATTTCACTTCGAGTATCAAGGGCTCCCACTCTTGTTTCAGAAAGGCCAGCCAACTGTTTATCCATATTTGTTCTGTCTGAAATTGTGGTTGACAATTTTGAATAAAGTCATTCCATGATTCAGGAAGGCTGTTATTGATCTCAATTGCCCGGATTGTAAATTGGTTATCCTGACTCATACCAACTTTTTGCAAATCCATTACTTGGTTACGGCCTGATTCAGGCGGCGATAGAAACGGGTATTCCGAAAGGAATAATTCCACAGCTGATTCCTGCCATACATCGTTTGACTATTTACACGGAATACCAGCTTGAGTATACGATTCAAGATTCGAACAGACCATGGCCGGATCGATTTCTGACTATTCCGTGTACTGCTTTGATATTTAGCAGAATAATCGGATTGAATGGGATACGGGTTAAAAAGGCTGACATGCTCCTTTTTTATAGCATGTACCATAATAATAACCGGACTGCTGTTTACCAGTCCTACACGTGACCTCACTTCTACCGGATCGGCTACCTGAAAATAGTTTCTTTGAGTGGATATCTCCAATGCTGGATAGTTGTGCTGTTCCAAAAGAATCTTACCTGTCTCAAAACCATTGGATGCGGAGAAAACCCTAAAAAATAATTCGGGGCTGAACTGATAAAAACCATGGCCCATGTGGTTGTTTGCCATGGTAAAGATAAACAGGTGCCCTCCCGGCCGCAGCAGATTCATGTAATTCTGCAAGGCCATGGGAACGTTGAAAATATGTTCGAGTGTGCCCCCGTCTATCACAAAATCGTAAGTATTATAAAATGCTTCAGGCAACGGACAGTTTAAGTCATGTTGGATGGTGCAGCCCTGATAATCGGAAAAGTCCAAGGAATCAACCCGCTGGCAATTCAGCAGGACGCCAAGTATTTCGTCGGAATATCCGCCACACGGAACCTCAGTTAAGGAACAAAGCCCGTTTTGTTTTGCAAATTGGCCTACCTCATCCCTGTCAGCATAAAGGCTCAGCCGACCTATGGTGATCAGGTTCTTCGATTCTGCACTTTTGGCCACCGAATTGAATATAAACTGCAAATGATTGATCGTTAATCCCATATCAGAGCATGTTATAAATAGAATCCCTTTCCTGTTGCATTTGGATTACCGCAGGTTCAATGGTTCAGTACTTCCCTAAAAACTCCGGCAACCCGCTGAGCAATTTTTTCCCAGCTGTATTCACGCACCGATTCGGATATTTCGAAACGGCGTTGATTAAAAACTTCCCTATTCTGGTAGAAATATCGAATGCCTTCCATCAACGACTCCAGATCATCATTAAAAAAAGTTTTTCCGTTACTTCCCTCCACCATAATATCGCGAATGCCATTACGCGGACTGACCAGAATGGGTGTACCACAAGCCAGTGCTTCCAATGAGGTAATTCCGAAAGGTTCAATATAGGATGAGGATACAAACAAGTTGGCCGACCGGTAATGATTGATCAATTCTTTATAGGGAGGATAGAGTCTGTCTGAACTTTCCGCCGGAATAGTTCCACACACCACCACCCGATCCGACCAGGATTTGGATTGAATGAGCTCCCCGAACTCCGGATTTCTTCCTACAATTAACCACTTGAGTTCAGGTATTTCCATGTGTAAGGCATCGAACGCTTCCAAAACCAACTCCAATCTTTTAAAAGGCACATTTCTCCCCACAGTTAGCAACACGAAATCGGAAGGCTTAATTTGATATCTCGGGCGAACATCTTCGAAGGCCATGGATTGAATCGCTTGGTAACATATTCCATTTGGAATTACCTGAACCTTTTCTTCGTCAATCCCAAAACTTACAATGGTCTCTTTTAACAGCGAACTCACCGCCAGAATTTTATCGGCTTTCGTTAAAATCGTCACCACTTCCTTCTTCCTTATCGGATCCAGACATACGCCATGACCGGATTCAATATTTGTAACCACATCATTACCATGGGCCTGAGCCACAAAAGGCAGCTTGAATTTCTGTGCCATTTCGCAGGCATATCTTCCCCCGGTATGTATAGTGGGCCCAAACAGAATGTTGTTTTTTTCCTTACGAATCATTCTTATCCGTGCCCAGGTGCGAAAGGTCCGTTCCCATTTCCCGATTTTAAAGGGGATATAGACCGGATAGGAAAATAGCTGTTTGGGTAGCTTATGGCGCATTTTTCGCATGGCCACCGAAGCACGCACGCCATCTATTTTATTCAGTTCAGTAGCCAAAAAATGATTGGCCATTTCTGCACCGGCTAAGGCCGGAAAATGACTTAATACCAGAAAACCTATGTTAAGCGATTTATCCTTTTTCATGTACCAGTTGTTCAAATTTGGCCGTGTACTTCCTGATATTTTGCTGCGGATGCGCTGCAGCCAATACATCGTTATAGGCCTGTTGAATCAATGAATTGCTATCTTCCTGATTATATATAAGTTCCAGTTTGTTTCTCCAGCCTTCAACGGTATTGTTGCATAGGTAACCATTCACGCCTTCGGTAATCAGATTGGAAATGGTAGCCACATCCGATGCCAGAATGGGAACTTTCGAAGCCATGGCTTCCCAAAGAGCCTTCGACTGGGGTTCGTAATCGACCGGGTGGCAATACAGACTGGCCTGAGCCAGTTCCTGCTGAAGCTGCGTGCGGCTCAGAAAGCCCTTAAAAATAATTTGCGACTCCAAACCATACGCCTTTACCCGGGCTTCGAGTGACTTCCGTTCCGGGCCCTCGCCCACAAAGGTCAGTTTAATGCCCGGCTGGTTCAATTGATGCAGCGCCTCCACCAGCAAATCCTGCCTTTTGCGTTCCGAAAACCGCATGATGCAAACCAGTTGAAAAACCGAACCGCATCGCTGCGATAGCGGATAATCGAAAAAGCTGGGATGTATTCCTATATCGTGAATGAAGCTGGTAAACTTCAATTTCGAAACATTTTGGGCAATCTCAAGGTACGACTCCCGATGTTGTTCCGATTGAAAATTGATACAATCGGCGTGGGTAAAACCGTACTCGCTTCGCCGGACGCGTTCCGGATTCGGCGTTGCACCACGCTCCTTGCGGGTAACCCCTGCCACCCGGTGCATCAGTTTGAAGCGGAGTTGTTTTTGTTCCCGCAAACGCAGCAACTCGTAAGTTACCGATCCAAAAGCATAGATCGCATCAATATCGTATTGACGGATAATGGCATAAAAAACCCGCTGCTGTTGCCGGTGAAGCAAATTCCGAGACCACCGGCGAAGTATTGGCATCCCCAGGGTAGGAAGTTTCAGCGGCCGGTATTGAACCACTTGGACACCGCTCACCTTACATTGCTGTATGGCTTGCACCTGTTTCGGGTTCTGAGCCAGATAGACCACCGTATGATTAAGGCATGCCATTTCCTCAGCCATTACGGACATTGAGGTCTCGGCACCACCCACTGCCGCTCCGCTGTATACCGACTTATTGGAAACAAAGAGAATTTTCATGCTGCTTGCTGAATGGTACGTTGAAAGATCCGGAAGTAGCGTTTGCCAATTCGCAGCACATAATACGTCCGCCGGTGTGCCCATCCCAGTTTGGTAAACACGCGCCGGGCGGCCCGGTTTTGCTTCTTGGTAATAATAATCCCCCTGGCTTTTCCCTCTCCAATTAAATAGTGTTCCAGAGCACGCAGGCAGGCCGAAGCCAGTCCTTTGCCGGAGAATGCTTCGAAGGTACGCAGGGTCGAAAAATACACCTCGCCCGGCTTCAGGGATATTTGCAGGTTCATTTCGCGGTTGAAAGGCCCGTTATAACTGAAAGTCTGGTAGCAGGCCAGCTCGTTACCGGGGGTAGTCAGAATGGCGGCATCGTGATCGGTTACCGAAGCCATACGATCGACCATGGCATGGTAGGTGGCGGGTACCGAAGCTTTGTATTGCGCCAACGCCCTACTGGGAACCACCTGAAACCCGAACTGCGCAGCCAGTTTCGAATCGACTTCATCAGGTGGAAGCAGGGTCAGGTCTTTTTCGTACCAGCAGTGTATGCGCAGGCGCAAGCGGTTGCGCAGGGTGCTTGTAAGTTTATTCGACATGTGCAGGTATTGCTACATGGAGGTAATGGATCACACTGTCGGCCAGTATTTTGGCTCCGGCATCGTTTACATGATCCTGATCGAAGAAGTAACGGTCGTCGGAAAAATACGAACGGAAATTAAGCACCGGCACCCCCGACGCCAAAAAGCGCTGCGATACCGAGGGATAATCCATCTGATCGACCCGGTTTCGATACCGGCTCGACAATGGGTAGACAATGCCGGTAACCGGAATCTGGTGCTGGCGACACATACTCAGTATACTATCGGTGCAAGCCAGCAGCGACTTTGCTGCAGGTGCATACTGCGATTTTACCCGCGACTGGATGGATTGCTCCTGTTCCTGAGGGGTATAGGCTGCCCATTGTTTTTCGACATAATGGTACTCACGGGTACGCATACGGGCTTCCAGAAAATTGTAGAGAAGCAGCGAGTTCGAGGCCTCCATCATGGGCACGTATCTTTTTACATAGCGCATGTACAGGTATTGTGCCCGGTTAAAATTCAGCAGCTCCTTGTAGGTGCGGAAAGTACTCAGCAGAATGCTGGTTTCAATATTGTTGGCCCGGGTACGGTAATCGGATACCACGTGGTCGTCTGCAATAAGCAGGATGCGGTCAATCTGAATTCCCCGCCGGATGCAATAGCTAATTTTATTGTACATGTCGAAATAGCTGTCGCTGGGGTAACAGAACCTTTTAAATACCGGGTTAGGCCAATAATCGGCCGGTATGGCATTGGCATGGGAATCGCCCAGAACCAGCACCGGTATATGTTTCTCGCTTTTCAGCTGGCTTAGAGACTGCAAGTACTTTTCATACAGGTTGGGCTTAAAGAAAATCTGATACAGCACCAGATTAATGGCCAGAAGACCAGCCAAATACCACATGGTGTTACGAAGAAACCCTTTCATCAGAAACGGAAATAAATAAACTCGTAATCGGAACTAAAATTGCCAAAAACGAAAATGAGCAGAATGAGGCTGTAGGTAATCATCCAACGAACATACTTTGGGCGGGGAGCCAAAAAGGCCAGAACATGATCCTTTTCGCGTTGCAACCATTCCAGCACTATAAATACCAGGAGAATCAGGTTCATTTTATTTTTCAGGACGGGCCACTCCAGCCAGTTACCCTGCCCCATGTATTGCAGGTAATGCCAGGCATCGCCCACACTTTCGGCTCTGAAAAAAATCCAGGCCACACAGGTAAGCAGAAAGGTAACCAGCACCAGGAACCCTTCGCGGATACCCGGCAGCCACCGGCCGGTAGCCACTGTATCGGTATGCCGGCGATGCCGTCCGGAAAGGATGAGCGGCAAGAAGTACAAGGCATTTAAAGCGCCCCAAATTACAAAGGTCCAGCTGGCACCATGCCACAAACCGCTAACCAGAAAAATGATGAAGGTATTGCGCACCACCGCTGCTTTACTTACCCGGCTGCCTCCAAGCGGAATGTATACATAATCGCGAAACCAGGTGGTGAGGGAAATATGCCAGCGTCGCCAAAACTCGGCAATATCGCGTGAGAAATAGGGAAAGCGGAAATTTTCCATCAGCTCAAAGCCAAACAGTTTGGCCGTGCCCCGTGCAATGTCGGAATAGCCCGAAAAGTCGCCATAGATTTGAAAAGCAAAATACACCGCCCCCAGCAGCAGCGAAAGCGCGTTGAACCCTGCCGGATGGTCAAAAATCTGATCGACATACAGGGCACAATTGTCGGCCACCACAATCTTCTTAAAGAAACCCCAAAGCATGATGCGTAAACCCGTGTAGGCTGTTTGCTCATTAAACTTGCGTTGGGTAAGAAACTGGGGCAGCAACTGCGTGGCGCGTTCAATAGGCCCGGCCACCAGTTGGGGAAAGAAGCTGACAAAAGTGAAAAAGGCGAGTGGGTTTCGGGTGGGCTCCAGCTTCCGGCGGTACACATCAATGGTATAGCTCAGGGTTTGGAAGGTGTAAAAACTAATGCCCACCGGCAGTACAATATTCAGGCGTGATGCATGAAAGGTACCTCCCAGGAAGGTGAAAGCATTCGCGAAAGAATCGATAAAAAAGTTGAAATACTTGAAATACACCAGCATGCCCAGGTTAGCAGCCACACTGATTCCCAACAGCACCTTTCGTTTTTTGGGTTCAGGCGTATTTGCCAATTGCAGCCCTATCAGATAGTCGATAGCAGAACTGATAACGATTAGCGACAGGAAGCGCCAGTTCCACCAACCATAAAACACGTAGCTGGCCACCAAAAGCAGCACGTTGGCTCCTTGGTGCGAATACCGGTTCAGGATCCAGTACAGGACAAAAACCAGGGGCAGGAACAGCGCGAAATCGATGGAGGTAAACAGCATGCCTTACTGTTGAATCAGCTGATTGTGAATGATGGTTTGGATGATATCGGTATTCATCAGGCGGATACCATCCTGGTTCAAATGGGAAACATCGTAGAAGAGGGTATCGGGGAAATTACAACGTTGGTTGTAGTCGAGGTAGTTGCAATCCTCTTGACAGATCAGGGCATTGAACTCATCGAGGTTATCGCATTGTTTCCGTTTGGCGGCGGGTATGGGCGACTGAAAAACCACCAGGGGAATATGACGCTGATGCAACAAGTCACACATTTTTTGATAGTACCGGATCTGACGGGAACTAAAATTCAGGTGAAAAGGGTCAAACGTGGTTTTGGCCGAATACCGTCCGTACTTTCGTTCCACATAGCCGGCCTTAACGTAAGTATCGTCTTCCATAACTGGGGGTTCAACCACCTGGGTTGCCTGACCGGTCAGGTGCTGGTACAGGGAAAAAATCAGCACGTTGATTACCCTGATATCGGCCGATGCCAGCGCCCGTTTTACCACCGGCCAGTTGGGAGGCATGTTCGACAGCACATCCATCAGCGACCATATCTGGGCATTGTCGAACACCTCGGGGTTAGCACTGTACAGTACCAGCCCGGGCTGAAGCGAATCTACATACCGGTTGAGCAGGGTATACGAAATTTCGGGGGTCTGCATTCCGGAGCCCATATTAAAAACCCGTATCCGGTTTTCTTCAAAAATACGGGGATCCACTCCCTTATAGGCATGGGAAGAACCCAACACCATAACATCAACCTGCGGATAGTTCTTCACCTCCTGAAGGCGGGTGTGCATAAATCCGGCAATGCGCTTATAGGGCAGGTTGGCGTAATACCGCGAATGAGCCAGCAGGGTTCCGGACACGATCACCACACCCACATAAACCGGTACGAGAATAAGCAGAAGCCAAAGAATTCGTTTCAACAGGGTCATAGGTCGAACTATTTTAGTGGTGCCTCAAGGGGTGTAAGACAGGAAGCAATTGCAATTATCCGAATACGGTCACTAAACCACATGTACCCCGGCATTGATAATCAGGTTAATCCCATTGATCTGCTGCGAGCAGGTGGTCAGGTACTGCACCGTATCAGCCACTTCGTCCGGGGTTAACAGGCGTTTCAGCGGATGGCTTTGGGTGAGCTGTTGCTGAATGCGTTCGTCGGTACCGGCAGTGAGCCGGGTGAGCATAAAGGCCGGCGAAATGGCATTGGAAGTGATGTTGAAAGCACTGTTCTCGGCAGCCCACGATTTGCTCATCGAAGCCAGGTACGCCTTTCCGGCCACATATTCCGACCATCCGAGCGGCGGGGTATCCACCAGAGCCGAAGTGAGCAGGGATATTATTTTGCCAAATTTCTTTTTACGAAACTGAAGGATCGCCCTTTGGGTAAGCTGTAAAACGGGCAGAATATTGGCAGAAAAATGAGCGGAAAATACACCGGGATCCAGCTTATGAAAGTGTTTCTGAATGTTTTCGGTGGCAAAGGCATTATGGATCAGCACATCCAAATCGGCCTGCTCCACAAAAGCCAGAAGCGCTGCCATGGCTTCCTGATCCTGAAAATTGCACGAAATGCCCCGGCAGTTGCTCCACTCGTGCTCCAATTGCCGGGCTTGTTGTTCCGACGAATGGTAGGTAAAGTACACTGTATTGCCGGGCACCGATGCCAGTCTGCGGGTAATGGATTCGCCCAATCCCGATGCCCCGCCAGTAATTAATATTTTCATAAGCATCCCAGTGTTAATTTCCCCCGGGCCACTTTCTGTTCCAGCTGATTTACAAAATAGTACCGAAATTCAGCCACCCGTACCGATTCATGATAATCTTCCACCTCGGCAACCAAACGAAGGTTGTCGTTTCGGTATACCGGGTGGGTAAACTGGATTTGCTGGGTATGTAAAATCACCTCGCGGGTAGGCAGGCATTCTCCCACAAAATGCGACAGAAACCCGTTGAGGATATTCCCGTGCATCACCACATCGCGAAATCCTTTTTCGTGGGCATAGTCTGCCTGGGTGTGCAACGGATTCCGATCCTGAAACGAACGAATAAAACCCTGGTAAACGCTATCGCTTACCCTATATTCCTGCTGGTACCGGTCGCCCTTTGCAAACATGTTATACTCGTTTACCAATTACTTCGCACATTTCGCCTACGTTCTTCCAACTGCTTATTTCGGCAGCTGCAAAGCGTAATTTAAAATGCTTTTCGATGGCCACCACCAGCTGAATATGAGTGAGCGAATCCCAATCGTCCACATCATCGGCGGTGGTTTCGTGTGCCAGTACTATTCCCGGATTGTCGAGAACATCGCGGAAAATACGGGTTACCTGGTTTAAAATTTCAAGGCTCTCCATTAGGCATGTATTTTAGGGGTTATGTAGCATTCTTTGGGTTGGTAGTCCTTAAGCAGTAAGGTCCAAAAAGATCCTTCGGGCCGAAAACCGAGGCGCTGAAAATGATCTTCCACCATCGCATTTTTTGGCGTGGCAATGTACTCTCCCACCAGCGAGGTAAAGCCGCTTTCCGCAGCCCGGTTCACCAGGGTATTCAACACAAAATGTTCCATGCTGCGCTTCAGCACCCGGCAACTCATGATCCAGGTGTCAATAAACGCCGAGTGGGTGGTATGTTTCCTCAGAATCACCGTGCTGATCAGTCCGTAATCGCCGTACTTATCTTCCAGCGTAAAGGATAGTGGTAAACAATCGGGGTCGTTGGCCAACTGCTGTATGTCCTCTTCGGTATAGCGGATGGTACGCAGGTTAAACTGATTGGAACGCTGCGTCAGTTGCGCCACCCGGGGGGTATTAAATGCATTGAAAGGTTCTACCGCCGCCACCATGTTCAGGCTTTTCAGAAATTCCGTTTCGTTGGTAAACTGCTTTTTCAAGCCTTCGCGCCGGGCTTCCTGCTGATACTTTTCCGTACGCCCGTCGTCGTCGCGGGTAAACGAAGCCGTTTCGAACAAATTCAGGGTGCGCAGGTAATCCATATACTCCGCCGGATCGTCGGGCAATTCGGGAACGGTAATCGCCGGAATATGCGTTCGCACCATGTTTCGTTCAAAGGGGTTATCATCCAAAAAAACCATGGAATCGAAACCTATATTCAAGATCTGCTGAATCTCCATAATAGAATCGGCCTTGTTGTTCCAACTGGCTACAAATACCGCAATGTCATCGAGGCGCAGCACCATGTCGGGATGCTTCTCGAAGGGTTCCCGGGCAACCGCCTCATCGTTTTTACTGCACACGGCCAGTATAATGCCACGCTGTTTCAATTGTTTCGCCCAAAGCTGCAACTCGGTAAATGCTTTTCCAATGCCCAGGTCGCCAAGCTGAATGTTTTCCATACCGTCATCACCGATTATACCTCCCCAAAGGGTATTGTCGAGATCCAGAATCAGGCACTTTTTAAACTTCCCCAACAGCGACTGCAGCACATCTACCGTATGACGGGCTGCAATCGGAAGGAAGTCGATACTCAGATACAATTCAGTGTTAACATAAATTTTAGTATCGGTGATAAATCCATAACCATACCGGGATTGGAGCACATTGAAATCAAGAATATGAAGATTTTTCAGTTTTTGCGCCAGGTTCATAAGCCCCCAGTTAAGGGTTCGCAACTGATACAGAAATGAGGCGTTGGTCTTATTGGCGTAGTGGCCAAAAACCGCATCGTCCAGTTCCGGAAAGTTACAAAACAACACGTTGCCATGCAGGCGGGCAAGCAGGGTTTCGTAGAGTTCTTGTACTTCGCCCAAAACGGTCTGGCTCCATTCGAATCGATTTTCCGGCGTACAGTTCCCAAAACGTTGCATGAGTTTACGAGTGCATTTAAAAATCACCACTACTTCGGGCCGAAACCGATACAATTCCGACTCAGGATCAAAAATCTGTCGTTCTATCTGGTTGTAATCGGCTTCAAACACCTCGATATTCAGGGAAACCTCAAAGCCATATCCCCTGATCGCCTGTGCATACATTTGGGTGGCCGAGTCGCCCAACAGGGCAAGCCTCACCACCCGGAGGCCGGAAAAGTCCTTCTTTAAATTTTTTCTGAGTTGCTGGTAGGTCAACATTGGGTTTCTCTCCGTTTATTTTTGGAGCCTGAACCGGTTAAAACTGAAAGTACACAAAGGGAATGGTGCCCATGTAGCCAAACACTCCAATGAGCGAAACGATAAAACCATAACAGGCATAACGGATCCAAAAAGGAACCTTTGCCTGCGGCGCCAGCAGCACACATTCCTGCTTTTGCGTCAACCCTTCCAACACAAGTAGAAACACAATAAAAACAGGCAGCAACTGTACACTGCGGAAATCGCTTAGAATGGAAAGGGAAAATATCCCTTTCACATAGCCGAAGGCCTGAGCCGTGGATGCCGATCGGAAGAAGATGAGGCTAAAACTGAAAAAAGCAAAGGTAAATCCCATACCCAGGGTATAGCTGAACCATGCCGGTAATTTGGAAATCAAATTTTTACGATACTTTCGGGTAAGCAATTCGGCCGAAATGGCTACCCCGTGCATCAAACCAAAAAGGATAAAATTCCAGTTGGCTCCATGCCATAATCCCAGAATAAAAAAGGTGATGACAACCGAAAGTACTACCCCGCTCCGATTCCAATAGCGCATGCGAATTACCAGCGGCGTATAAATGTATTCGTTCACCCAGGTAGTTAACGAGATGTGCCACCGACGCCAAAAATCGGCGATATCGGCAGCAAAAAACGGAAGGGCAAAGTTTTGTTGCAAATGGAATCCGAACAAGCGGGCCGAACCAATAGCTATATCGGAATACCCCGAAAAATCGCCATACACCTGAAAGCTGAACAACACCGAAGCAATCACCAGGGTACTGGCATTCAGGCTGGAATAATGGGCAAAAGCATCGTTGACGTACACCGCACAGTTATCGGCTATGACCATCTTTTTAAACAACCCCCAGATAATATACTTGATGCCCACGCGTATCGACTCGGACTGAAAGGATTTCGCCTGGCTGAACTGAGGAAGCAAATGGGTGGCCCGTTCAATAGGACCGGCTACCAACTGCGGAAAGAAACTTACGTAGGTGAAAAAGGCCAGCGCGTCCTTTCCCGGCTTGAGCTTATTCCGGTACACATCTATGGAATAGCTCATGGTCTGAAAGGTATAAAAGCTGATCCCCACCGGCAAAATGATGTGCAAGCTACGTACATTCAGGTTTTTCCCAAAAAGGGTGAAAGCATCGGCCAGGTTTTGCGCAAAGAAGTTGTAGTATTTGAAAAACAGGAGCATCCCCAGGTTCACCACGATACTCACCACCAGCAGCGCTTTGCGTGTTGCAGGGTTGGTAGTGCTTCCCATCCGGTAGCTAGCCCAAAAATCGACCAGCGAGCTAAAAGCAATCAGGATCAGAAAGCGTGGATCCCACCAACCATAGAAAAAATAGCTGGCCACCAGCAACAGAACATTGCGGATCTGAAGCCACTTGCCGGGTATCAGCCAGTACAGGCAAAATACCACCGGGAGAAAAATCGCAAAATCTAACGAATTGAAAGACACAACAAACGAAATTTATCGGGTAACCAACTGCGGCAGTGAGTATTCCTTCACGTACTGACCATCGGTAAAATCGCCTTCGTTTTCGGAAAGCTGCACCGTATGCAACCCATAGTACTGGGCAAAATCCATATTGCCGTGATACAACGAATCGACCCGAATAAACCGGCTGCGCCGGGCAATCGGATATTCTACACTAAAAGGTTTGATAAGCAGCGACTTGTGGCTGTTCCTATAGGGCTCTACCTGTTCCAGTATGGCGGTCATCTCTTTTTTAATGACCACCGACCGGCTGGTATGCTGATACAGCATGAAAATAAAAAAGCCAATGAGGGCATGAGCCAGTATACCCGAAGCATAGCGTTGCAACTGGATGTAAGGAAATTTCTCCTTCAGGAAAAGCAGAATTTTAGCATAAAACAGAAAGAGAAACAGCACCAAGAAAACATCAAAATAGATTTCGGTACGCATACGAGCCACCCTGGGAAAAACCGTGAGCGGAACAATGGTGGCTAAAGCAGCTACCAACCACTTAACATAGTCGGCTTCAAAAAGTCGGGTACTTTTATTTTTAAGCTGAAAGTGCGGCGAAAAAACAATTACCAGTGCCACCAGCAGGGTAATCACAATAAGCAGGTTGGCATGACTGACATACTGAATGAGCAACGTTTTGTAATTCCCCAGCAGGAGCAATGGATGGTACTCCATGTGTTCATCGGGGTAGAGCGAGGCTCTTCCTTGAATTCCCGGAGCCAGCACTAAAACCAGGAAGCCGGCCAGAGCTCCCAGCAGATAAAACCCCTGTTGCCGTAAGGGTGCTCCAAATTGCTTGTTACGCAGTTGGGTTACCAGGGCATCGTATATTAAAAGCGCCACAATTCCAAAACTCAGGTTCTGCATGGTGTTGGCCGCAACAAAAGTAAACACAAACTGCAACACTCTATGGAAATAGGAGGTATCGGACGAAGTGCGGTGCTTTACATAATACAGGTACCAGGCTACAAATACCATGGCGTTGAAAGAATAGTACCCACCGGTAATCCAATACAGGGTCGATCCCAGATTACGGATCATCCCCAACCAGAGCATAGCCAGAATAAGTACCCAAACATAGAAACGATTTACCGCTTTGGAACCCACGGCTTGTATTTGAAGCACAACCACCATCAAATAGGACAGCAGCAGGAAACCACTGGTCCATACCAGACTGGCTACAGCCGGAGTGGAAAACTTAAGCAAATGGTTCTGTACCAGGTTGCTGAGTGCAAATGCCCGGCCATCGAGATGACGGTAGAAATTCAGGGCGTAGTCAAAAATCCGGTCAAACTTGGCCAGGGCAAACTTGTGCCCGTAGTCGTCGCCATACCACCACGATATGGAGCCCAGCACAACAAAAAGAACGAAAGCGATCAAGGACAACAGAAATCCACTGTTCAACAGGTTGGTTTTTTTCATGGATAGAGGCATTAAACGGTTAAAAATTCGATGTATTTACGGGTTTTTTCTTCGGTGGTAAACTGGGTTCGAACGGTATGGAGTGCCCGCTCCTGAAGGTCTTTCAGGTTAAAATCCTTTAGCGTTTTCAATACTTGAACCAGCGATTCCACCGAATTCTCTTCAAACAAAAAACCATCCTGCCCATGCTGAACAATTTCGCGATGCGGCCCAATGTCGCTAAGAATGGGTATCACCCCCGAAGCCATGGCTTCCAGCGGGGCATTGGGCAAGCCTTCCACGCTCGAGGCCGACAGGTAGAATTGCGACTGGCTAAGAAAGGTGTTTATTGCTTTCACATAGCCATGAAAAATCACATTTCCGGTAAACGCCAACGCCTGGCACAGTTGTTTCAGGTTATCCAATTCGGGCCCTTCGCCGGCAATATCGAGCTGCACCGGTATATGGGTTTCGTTGGTAAATTGCTTCAGGGCAGTAATCAGCATATCAACATGCTTGTAGCGTACCAGGCGGCCAATATAACTGAAACGCATCACTGAGGCCGTAAGCTGGCCATTGGGGATATGCGCATAGTTATCGGGGTTTATGGCATTATGGATGGTTTTTATTGCCAATAGGTTAGAGGGTAAATTATTGATCAAAAATACGGTCATGCTGTCGCTCATGGTATTCAATCCCTTTAGCCCAAGACTTTCCTCCCGCAGGTAGTGGTTCCAGTAGGCACTGTCGCGGGTAAAGCGAACCAGATGCCGGGCAGCATACATACCGTGGCAGCTAAAATAAACCGGAATGGCCAGTTCGCGGCCGTAAAAACCCGCCAGAAGTCCTTCCTGTATCCAGTGAGCATGCAATACCGAGTGGGCTTGCACATAAGGCTGAATGAGCTTCACCAACTTTCTTTTCTGAATATGAAAAAGAAAAAACTTTCTTCCCCAGCGTCTGAAAAAAACATCGGGGAAGGGCACCGGCACAACCTGAAGCGGACCATCGTTATAGGGTGTTTTTTGCTCGCACTGTTTCCGATTGGCCAGAATGGTTACTGCTATCCCTTTTTCAGCCAGGTGCAGATACAGCTCGCGGCCGTGTTTCTGAACGCCCCCGGAAGTTTGGGAATAGTTCCGCATCAGCGCTATAATATGCAGGTTAATCATAGTGTGGGAGGTTGTTTTTCATACGCTTCCACAGGCCAAACTGCCATTTGAACCACCAGTGCCGGTGAATACTGTTTAAGGCTTTCCGATATTGAACTGCCTGGTGGTAAGCCTGCAAAGCCGGCCCCAGGGTGTCCTGGTACAGGTCAATATGGCGTTTCACCAACAAATTATGGGTAACGGTTCGTTTGGCTAAGTCGCCTTTATATACCTTGTCGCGCGATTGGGGCAGTACCCGGTAATAAAACAGCACTTCCGGTATCTTGTAGAAAGTAAATCCGCATTCCACGGCCGACAACCAAAAATCGCGATCTTCAGCACCGTGCTTAAAATCGGGGGAATACCCGCCGGTTTTTTCCCAAACTTCCTTCCGGAACACCGAGGCAATATTCACCACATTTTCGTAAAGCATAGCTTCAATGCTAAAATCGGGCAGCTGGCGCACTCCGATTTTACCGTCGAAGTAAGCCTTATCGGAGTATACAATATCAATATTAGGTTGGGAATTAAACACCTGTTGTGCCTTTTCCAGATAGGACGGATGGATTTTATCGTCGGCATCGAGGGTAAGGATGAAGTGGTACCGGGCATTGCGTATGCCGAAGTTGCGCGCCTGGCTCACTCCGGCATTGGACTGAAACAAGTACCTGAAACGGGTATCGCGATCGATGTAGTTTTTAGCAATGGAAGCCGTTTCATCGGGCGAGCCGTCATCCACAATCAGGCATTCCCAACAGTCGCAGGTCTGTGCCAGCACACTATCCAGCGTCTCCGGCAGGTAACCGGCCTTCCCGTAGCAAGGAATAACGATCGAAAACACGAATTATCGTAAATTATTTTCGTTGCGGAAAAAGGCCAGCGACCAACGCAATCCGCTGCGTCCGGCTAGTATAAAAAGCACATATTCCATTAAAAAGCGCAGCGAATGCCAAGCCGAACAGCGGTAACCGGGTAACAGGCGAAGTAAAATAAAGCCCAAAGGCTTCATGGAGAAAGCCGTTCTTCGGATCTGAATGGATTTCCGGATCAAACGGATCATCACCTTGGAATAGAAGGCATGTACCGCCGGGGTAAAAAACCGATGCTCCCGAAGCATCCGATACACTTCCAGCCGGGCCAGGTATTCCGATTCGAGCATGGTGCGGTTAAGGGTTTTTAACTTTTGCACCTCATGCACCCGGTAGTAAATCAGCGGCTCGTTAATATTCACCCAAGTGGGTTTCTTAAGAAGCAACCGACACATGAGCACCCATTCCTCGGCCATATGTATGTGCTCCGGAAAAAGGCTGTCTGTTTCCAGATAGCTGCGACGGAACATGGGCAGGGCGGTTTGAATGCTCACCCGGTCAGTAACCTCATCCTCCAGCAGGTTGGAACTCTCCACATGCCAAATTTTACCGGTATTCTCCAGATTTTCAGTAAAATGCAAACAACTGCAAAAAACCATCTCGGCCATAGGGTTTGCCTGTAACGCAGCTACCTTTTTTTCCAAATGGTTCGGGAACATCAGGTCATCGGAATCGAACCAATTGATATACTCCCCTTCGGACTTTTCGAAACCAAAGTTCCGGGCACCGCTGCCGCCCGGCAAATGTTCGCTGCCACGCCGATACGTTTTAAACCGGTTATCAAGCTTTTGGTAGTGTAGCATCACGTCCCAGGAGGCATCGGTCGATCCGTCGTCAACCAACAAGCATTCCCAGTTCGGGTAGCTCTGCTGCAGTATAGAATCCAAAGTAGCACCGAGCAGGTGTTCGCGGTTGTACACCGGAATAATAATGCTGACCAGGGGTAAAGTCATGGTTTAGCTGAAGTTGATCCGTTTTTTTACCGAACGAACGGCCGCTTGCCAGGGAAGCACCTTTTTGGGGAAGGCCTCCCGGAAACGCTGCTTTTCGTAACGGCGCCCCCAAAACTGCCGGTCGCGCCGAAAGGCCAGCTCGGGAACCTGTGAAAAAATGGAATCGAAGAAAGAAAGAATTTCCTGCCGGCAATCGGGAAAAGTAAGTTCTTCCTGCATCATGGACAGATAGAGCGCATTGTCCTGGTCGACTTGTTTTACCCGTTCCACCACCTGGTCGAGCGTTTGGTAGTTATGGCAATTGATAAATGCGCGGGGGTTAAATTCCCCGGCTATCAGAGGGTTCCCCCAGTAAATGGGTACGGTTTGTGCGGCAAAGGCATGCAGTATCTTTTCGGTGGTGTATCCCGGGTGCGACGAATTTTCGAAAGCAATGGTAAATTTCGACTGCTGCTGAAAAGCCAGTTTATCGACCACCCGGGCACCGGTGTTGTTCAGGTGTTTTCCGCCTGACACTACGTGACGGTACGCAGCCAGTTTATGAAACATGGCATCGCGATTGGGATGTGCCTTGGCATTGGAATACAAAAAATTGCAGAAATCGGTTTTTTGCGCCAAATCGGCCCGGGTGAAATGCACCTTGCGCCGGCTCTGATCCATGGCTTCCTGATGCAGATAGTACAAGGGTATACGTTTGTAGCGGTCGCCAAAATGCAGGTGATGGTAGCCCAGCGCGTAGTCGCACAGGTTAAAATCGGGAACCTGGTTTTCGCCGGTATAAAAAATACGCACCCCGGGGTATTTTAAATGTTCCGAACCATATACCGAATAAAGCAGGTAGTCGGGACGGTCGGAAACCTCAATGCGGTACTTCTCCCCAAGCAGGTGGTAGAAATAGTTATCCGTTTCCCGGAACCCCTCCCAAAAATCGACCATTTTTAGTTTTATCGTCTTCACCGTGCGTTTAGTTTCGGATCAGGTAATACGAGGTGGTATGTTCCGATTCTTCAATGAAGTAATCGCGCAGCAGATCCGAATGGCGGATCAGGTTCCACACCAGATAGCGAATATCGATAAACGGAATGCTGTACAGCTGCCGGTTGGCCAGTTTCTCTTCAGTTTCCGACATCCAACTGCCGGGAAGCTTTGCCCACCTGGCGAGCAGGGTAATCAGTGCTTTTGCTTTGCGTTGTACTCTGTTCAGAGGCCGAACCGGGTTGCTTTTACCTACATCAATGCGCAGCAAATCGCCCCGGTTCGATTCCCGCAGGGCGGAAATCACCTCATCGAACATCGTACACTTGGCAATAGCCGTTTCAATCTGGGCATACGCCAAACATCGTTGAGGTGAGCTTTCCATAGCAGTTACCACCGGCCGGTCGGAGCGGCTCCAAAGCGTTCCCCAGGCAGCGTTACGCTGCACCGTATGGCGCTGCAGGTTCAGGTAGATATTCATCTGATCCCACCATTTTTCGGGCATCAGGTAGTTACTCTTATAGGAGCTTGTTGGGTGCCATTGATGGTACACCGGGGTTTGATCCTTGTCGATCCATCCGTGGCGAAGCCCCTTACGCTCCAATCTATCATACAAGTCTTTATCTTCCAAGCCCCAGAAACAATAATACTCATCGTAGCCTCCAATTTCCATCAAGTGCTTTTTTTCCAGAAAATGCACACCCCCCTTGCCATCGGTACCAAAGGTCCGGAAATGTAAGGGTTGTTGCCGGTTCAGGCCATTCCAGTCGGAAAAACCTTTGGGAAGGGCAAACACCTCGCAATGCTGATGGTCCAGAACTTTTGCTTGGTACATTAGCGCAGCCAGCACCCCGGGCGAAAAAATAATGTCGATATCGGAAAAGAGGATGAAGCGCCCCTGTGCCTGCTGCACGCCAATGTTAAGAGCATGAGCCCGGTTCCATTCCCTTCCCTGGCTATGGCAGTAAAAATAGCTTGCCGCAGGAAAGGAGTTTACCAGCTCGCGGGTTTGCTCGCGGGTGTCCGGCTCACTGCCATAATCTACAAATACGATTTCAAAATCCTGGAAAGTTTGCCGTGAAAAGCTTTCCAGACAACGCCGCACCCGATCCAAATCGCGGTTGCGATACCCAAAAAGGACACTGATTTCAGGCATAGGTTTTATTTAACAGGCATTTGCCCACAAAGTGAATTTGCTCGTATACCGGAAGCCTGAAGAACAAATGCGTGCGGCAAAATTGCAACCAGTGCAGGTTGTAATGGGTAATGTGCCGTAATGCCCGAGTAAACTTCTGCAGCAGCTTACGCCGCCACACGTCCCCCTCGATGGGGCCATTAGGGATACAATACAATTCGTTCAGCAATTTCCTTAAATGTTCCACTACGCGCGAGTCGGGCAAATCGCCCCGGTAAAAGCTGCTGAGCAGCTCAAATTCGACAGCATGTAAAGGCCGCTGCATGAACCATTCCCATACCAGCTGCCGGATCTGGTTATTTCGTATTTCCTGTTCCTGCTTATGTCCGGTTGAAATGGATGCCGCATGCACCCGGTATTGGAGAAGCACCTTGTCGAGGTTGGCAAACCGGGTCCGCCGGGCCAAACGGGTCCACAGGTAATAATCTTCCAGTGGATAATCGCTTTGCCGGTAGGGGTATGCCACCATCAGTTCGCGCCGGGCCATTATGGTTGGGTGCCCCATGGGGTTTCCCTTGAGCATAAAAAAGAGGATATCGTCGTGAAGAATGGGTGTTTTTATTACCGAAGAGCTGACATCGTCCCCAAAAATCCGGAACCAGGTTCCCACCATGCCAATCTGAGGGTTAGCTTGCAAAAAAGTAACCTGTTCCCGAAGTCGCTCCGGCTCCGAAATATCGTCGGCATCCATGCGGGCAATGTACTTACCCCGTGCTTCCACCATTCCCTGGTTCAATCGGTACACCAGGCCCCGGTTGGCGGAATCGTTAATCAACCGGATACGCGAATCGGTAAACGCCTGCACACGCTCCAGACTGGTATCCGTGGAACCATCGTTCAGAAGGATGAGTTCAAACTCTGTATAGCTTTGATTCAGAATACTACTTATCGCATCGCTTACAAATGCCTCGGCATTGTAAAAAGGTAAAACCACCGAAACCAGTGGCGAAGAATTAGTTGGCATGCTCACCCAGGTGTAAGAGGTTACGTACTTTACGGTTGAATTTACGGATCCAATACCGACGAATTTCCGGAATCCGCATGGCAGCGGGAATTTTCGCGGGCTTCACATAGAAGTCGTCCACGGCATAGCGAAACAGAAAGATATAGCCATTGTCCTTCATCAATTGGCGTATGTTCGCCTTACTGTAATTGTTTTCGACGGTCAGACTGGTAATGCGGGTTTTGGAAAAATCGATACTGCGCAGTACTTCATACTCTCCTCCTTCAATATCGAGGCTCAGGTAATCGACCGTGTGCAGCGAAAACCGGCGTAAAACCGAATCGAGCGTATGGCCCTGAACCGAAATCAGTTCGGCATCGCCACCATATTCACTAAGTTCTTTGCGGGTTCGGGCTTCGTGCGTTGCCTCACGAAACTTCATCACTCCGCTCAGCATTTCGGAATACCCATGAACCCTTTTAAATTCAAGAACTTCGTTTGTATCGGACACCGCACCGTTCACTAAATAACAGGAACGGTTCTTTTGTAATTCTTCAAATACCTCGGGAATGGGTTCAATGCAAACGCCCTTCCAGTTTCGGCTTCGCTCCAGAAAACAGGTGTTTGAATAGGTCACCCCGTCGTGCGCTCCAATATCTACAAAGGTTCCTCCCTGTTTGCGGTTAAATAACCGATCGATAAAATAATCCTGCTTTTTTTGCGAATAGTATTTCATAACTCCCGATAGCTACTATGAATTTATTTGTGCAGAATGCATTACGCTCAGAATTGAATATCCCCATTTGCCCATAGCCCCAAAGGAAAGAACCCGCCTGGTTGTGAACGGGTATTCCCCTTTGGTGGCAGATGGCAAAAAAGCAGACTAACCCAAGTTACCTGACATAAAACTAGATGGAGGGATTTCTTCGAAATAAGGCATCCACCTGACGTAACTCGCCGCTTTTCTTGTACGACAGGTTGTAGAGGTTAAACAGCGAGTAGTTCCGCTGACGCAAATACCGAAGGTATTCATCCAGCTGATGCTGTTCCTGATAGGTGGGCAGGGTGATTATTTCGGTGTAAATCAAATCAATTTTACCCGAGGATAGAGCTGCCTCGGCTCCCTGCAACACTTCAAATTCGTACCCCTGGGTATCCATTTTCAGCAAATGAACATGGTTTATCCCACGGGAGCGCATAAATGCATCGAGCGTCGTCACTTCAACTTCCACCTCCTCCAGCGTATCCAGCAGATTTTGCCCCCAGGTATTGCCCCCTTCGGGATGTGAGGCCAGCAACGAATTGGTGGCCGAAAACTGGTTGATATGCAACTTCTTTACAGCCTCTCCATTGCCCAGTGCCAGATTAATCGGATGGATGTTTGGATACGCACGGGTATTGTCCTTGAGTATTTCAAACGATTCTTTAAAAGGTTCAAACGAATAGATAGTAGCCTGAGGTAATACGCGTTGGTACTCCAGCGCAGTTTGTCCGTGATGCGCTCCAATATCAAAGATTACCGGGTGGGAAACCGATGCCAGCAGTTCCTGTTGTTTTTGGAAGGCATCGGGAATTTTCGATTTGCTTACCCAACTGTTTACCGGCACCAAATCGTAATTGAACCTGCGATACAGTTTCTTCGACGCCATTTTCAAGGTCTTTTTCATAGGGCTGATGCTAATTTTCACGTGTAGGGTCCGGTGTCTAAAAACCGGGTAATGCTTACATTCTGGCCCAGCTGTCCGGAACCATATCGAAGCTCTGATTTTGTAAGAGCGGGTCGTTAAACCATTTTTCGGGAGCCACCACCTGCTTTTGAGGAAACTGGTTAAGCCATGCTGCCCACCAGCTGAAAGAACTGTTGGCAATGATATTGTGCCGGCAAAGGCTCATCAGGTACAAATCTTCGGCAGGGGTCATGCCTTCTATAAATACCGGCTTGTGCACCCAACTCAACTGCTGCCTGCACCAGTCCATATCGTCGGAGAAAATACAGGTCATTTGAACCGGGTGATTGGCATTCACCACCTGATAGGCCCGGCGATAGTAATCGGGAGTGCAAGTACCATGAACCTCGGTAAGCAGGTAGTCCGCCCTGCGAACGTGCATACTTACGGCCACAGTGTTTTTAATCTGTTGAGCCGCTTCTCTCGCTGGGGCACCAAGAGCCAAAGGTTGAACTTCGGGTAAAAGTGCCTGTCGGATGTGATAAAAATACTTTTCCGATTGCCAATACCCGTTTAAATAGGTATCAGCTGGCGCATCACCCACCTGCGAATTATAGGGTCGAATGCCTTGTTCAGTAAGTATTTTCATTCGGTTGCCTGCCACAAGAAAGTGATTTCGAACCCTGCCGGCCAGGCTTTTTGGAAAGAACATTCGTGCGGTTTGATCATTTACCTGTTGATTATGAATTCGCAGACTGTTTAACAGAAAGGATCTTTTGAGTGTATTGTGGCGGCTTTGATACCAACTGGTATCGGCCAGCAACGAGGTGCCGTGTTGCCTCGCCAGGGCAGTGCCGGTAGCATATTGGAAGAGTTGATTCCCCAAACCACCAAAATATTTCACCACAATCATTAGTAGCTCCCGGTAAGCAATACTTTTACCGATTTCTTCAGGCGCTGTACTCCATAATATTTCCGCCTTTTGGGCTGTGTGTGTTCAGGAATGTTCAACAAACTATCCCGATGAACCAGTTCCTGCACATCAGATACCTCTATCGCACTCAGTTTGCCTTCCCATTCAAAACCCTGAAAGAAGTAAGAGCTCAACTGCTTGATGAACCCATCGTACCGGCGGCTCAGGGTATGCTGAAAGAAGCGGGTTACACTTTGCAGCTGCTGGATGGGCGTTTGATTCTTTTTCATCCAATAAATAGAATTTCCTCGGGCATAGAGCAGGTTGCAATGCAGTTCAATATTGTACAGGTAGTCGTAGTAGACCAGTGGAAATTCCAGATATCCTCTGGGAGCCACCCGGCAGAGTTCACTGCAAAAAAGTGAAACATCGGCAACATGTTCGAGTACATGGCTGCAAATCACATAGTCAAAACTCTGATCGGCAAAAGGAAACCGCGAACCGTTGTAATAATGTACCGGTTTACGGGTTTGCAAAATTCCCTCGTACCCCGACTGGGCAATGCGTTCTGCATCGGAAGAATACTGCAACTCTAAAAATTCATCGGATCGCGAATGGGGCGTGGCTCCCGGGCCTATTTCCAGCACGCGGAAATGAGGTTGAATACCTTGTATACGTTCGCTAAATACCATGGCTGTACAAAATCAGTTCCAGAAATAATACTCTCTGGCTAATTGGGAAGAATTTTCAAGGTGTCTGTTGAATAACAGTAGCTGATATGATCCTTATCGTACTTCGATATTTTTTTCCTGAGCAACGCTTTATCTGAATTGTCGAACGTTTTATCGAAGCTAAAGCCGTAAAGCAGCATCTCCCGGTTCCAGGTCGATTCCACTTTTTGAATCAACCCCGAAGAATAGTACGGTTTGTAATCGTCACTATGCCCTACCCGCTGCCTGGGCTGTTGGTGGTATTCCAGCTTTTCGGCCTGGGCTAACCATTCCAGATCGGCATCCAAAGTGGAATTTCTCAGGATGTAATCGGCCACCAGCTTACCATTGTCGGCAAATACCTGAAAGAAAATAAATTTCCGGTTAGGCCAGATATCTTCCCGGTCCATGATGGAATTCACCAGATAGTCAAATCCTTTTTGTGCCAGGGCATAGTCGTAATGCTCCATATTCCGGTACTTTTCGTTAGTTCCGCCGGCGTGATGGTAGTAACTGACCAGCCAATCGTAAATATTGCGCACAACCACAAAAAGCAGGTATTTGTGGGTATCGGCATAGTTAATGGTATACTTTGGCCAGTTGTAGGGTGGTACGTTATAGATGGGATTCAGGGAATCGGGGTTGGTGACCACATAGCGGTGCCCCAGATGTTTTACAGGTTGAATTACCGGGGTTTGTGTACTTTCCAACTGTCCGAGATAGGTGCCTCCGGTTTTGGGTATGTGAATAAATGCCGGCACTCGGCGTCTAAACTTTGTCCATCTCCTGATCCGTCTGGCCATTTTTTGAATACGCATACTAAACAGGTTCTTTTTTGGTAAAATGGAAGCATCCACACGCAAAATGCTGCCCATTAAGCAATTGTGGATCAGCATGGCGTATCAGTCCTCCTTGTTTGGGGGAATCGGGAATAAGCGCAAATTCTTTCAGAATCAGCCCTTCAAACAGTTGCATCACCAGCGAGTAGGTATACACCCGGTGCGCATTGAACTCTACCCTCGATTGTTCGGCAACCGGAACCACAATCAGCAGGATACCTCCCACGGCCAGCACCCGTGACAATTCCCGGCTTGCTTTCCAATCCCCTTGCGGATCAAGCGTATCGCCATAGCGGCCCAGCCCAACATGTTCCAGCACGTGCATGCACGAGAGGGATTTTATGCTGCCCTCGCCAAAGGGCAGTTGAAACAGATCCACCCGGTGGGCAGTTAAATTATCCAGCAATATTTTAGGTGGATGCAATTCGTAATAATCGGTCGGAACCAATGCCGATACCGATGCGGCAAAGGTATTTATGGACGAAATATCCGTATGCGCCTGAACCTGGTTTTCAACCAACACCCTCAACGCCCACGCCGGATGGTAAAAGTAATGACGATCCAGGGGAACTGTTTTTCCTTTATCGCCCAACATGGGTTTCTTTAGCACGCGGTCAAACCTGGCATCCGGGGTGCTTTGCGTCCAGGATTTCAGTTCGTCACGATAGGCCTTTTTTCGCCGATAACTGGCTAATATGCGCCTTAACATTTTACAGAAGTAAATTTCATCGGATTGGCAATAATGGCATTATGGGTGGTAATCAGCTCCACTTTATCGGAGTATTCGGTTATCTCGAAGGAAAGTGCCCCTTCGATGTAATCCAATACTATTTTTTTGGAGGAGATTCCAATGGTAATGTGATACACTCCCGGCAGGTACCAAATATGATCTTCGTAAAGGGTGACGGTATATACCCCTTCCTTGTAGAATATAGGGTCGGTCCAGCATCTGCGTATGGAGGTATGCAGTGCCGTTTCCACGCCAATGCCCACAATTACCGAATCGGTGTCCACCGGTACCTGAATCTGAATTTCAATCTTCCAGTTCTTACCCATTCCAATACTGTAGGACTCCATGCCTTCGTCGTTAATCAGCCTGGCCGAAAGCACCGAAACCTGAACCTGGTTTGCAGCTTGGGAAGCCACATAACCGCCAGTTTCAGAATTCATTTGGTTGGTATAGTAGCTAACTGCGGCTTCGGGGGGAAGCATTTTTTCAAGCATCCCGTTGTTGAGAATGATGGTGTTGGTACACAGCCGAACAATGGAGGCCATGTTATGGCTAACAAAAAGAACGGTTCTACCGTGATTTTGACTCACATCCTGAATCTTACCTATCGCTTTTTTCTGGAATTCCGCATCCCCTACGGCCAAAACTTCATCAACCACCAGAATCTCGGGTTCCAAATGGGCGGCCACTGCAAATCCAAGACGAACCGTCATCCCGCTGGAATAGCGTTTCACCGGGGTATCAATGTATCGCTCACACCCGCTAAAATCAACAATCTCATCCATTTTACAGCGGATCTCTGCTTTGGTCATTCCCAAAATAGCTCCGTTAAGAAAAATGTTATCCCGCCCGGTCAGTTCGGGATGGAAACCCGTACCCACTTCGAGCAGGCTCCCGATACGTCCGTTGAAATGAATTTTACCGGTAGTGGGCCCGGTAACCTTGGAAAGTATTTTCAACAGGGTACTTTTCCCCGCTCCATTTTTACCAATGATACCGAGCACCTCGCCCGGAAAAACCTCGAGGTTAATGTTCCGCAGTGCCCAAACAAATTCGGAGTTCCCCTTGGTCGACCGATCGTTGGTATCTCCTATTTTCAGGAAGGGATCTTCCTTGCCCCGAACCTGAGCCCACCAGCGTTGCAAATCCTTTTTTACAGTTCCGGTTCCAATGGTACCCAAACGGTATTGTTTGGAGAGGTTTTCTATTTTTATAATGGGTTTCATCCGCTAAGGTTGCAATGGTTTTATGTTTCTCTGGAAGGTATTGGCCGTTGTTCAGCCACACTTCCTCTTTTAATATCCGCTACAGATTGTGCTCCCTACACAGTATCCATAAAGTTTTTTTCGGTACGGTTAAAAACCAGCAGCCCCAACAGAAATATGATCACGGTAAATACCCCGGAATAGAGCAGTAATTTCCAGCGCATTTCGCCCGAACCTAAAAAACTGTAGCGAAAAGTTTCCACAATGCTGCTCATGGGATTGTACTTCACAATCCAGGCCCACTTCTCGGCCTTTTGCTCCAGCAACGACAGCGGATAAATAACGGGAGTTCCGTACATTACCAACTGGGTACCAAAAGTTACCAGGTAACTCAGATCGCGGTATTTTGTGGTTACTGCCGAAATGAACATTCCTAAACCCAAACCCATAAATCCCATAATCAGAATCAGAACCGGGAACAAATACAACTCGGGTTTAACCTGAATATGAGCTCCTTTGATTAAGTATGTAAAAAAGAACAGTAGAAACAGAATCATTTGAATACCCATCTGAATCAGATTGGAAAGGATGAGCGATATGGGCATTACCGCCCTGGGGAAATACACTTTGCCAAAAAGACTGGCGTTTTTGGTGAAGGTGCCCGAAGTTGCCGTAAGGCAATTGGAAAAATAACTCCAACAGGTTATCCCGGCCAGGTAAAAAAGGCTCTTGGGCACCCCGTCGGTGGGCAATTTAGCCACACTTCCAAAGATAAAGGTATAGGTTACCGTCTGCAGCAAGGGTCTCACAATGAACCAGGCCGGCCCCAAAAGGGTCTGTTTAAACTTTGCAATAAAATCGCGGGTAACCAGCAGTATCAATAAATCGCGATACTGCCAAATCTCGCCCAGTCGTAAATTGAAGAAATTATCGCGAGGCTTAATGGTTTGTTGAAATGAACTCATTTTTCAAATTTTATAACAGTGAACTTACTTCTTCATATCCCAGAGCAATAAGGCATCGTTCTCCCCAACCACCACATAATTGGGTAATTCCTCAAGGGTGATGGTCAGATAGCGAATACGCTTATCTATCAGCACCTCCACTTTTTCAATCAGCTGGAACAAATATTCCTTGTTGATGCAATTTCCAACGAATAATAAATCAATCACATTACTATTAATTCCCCGAGCAAAACTGCCGGTTACAAACACTTTATCCACATCTCCCATTCGTTGGATCACAGTATCAATAATGCGGTCGAAACCAATGGTCTTCAATACAATATTTCGAATATCCCTGAAAAGCGGATGATCGGTATTTACCCGGTACATCTTTTTATTTCCTTCCTGCTCCGCCAACAGCATGTTCGCTTTTTCAAATTTCAAAAGTTCAATACGTAAGGCATTGGGCGACTCATCCAGCTCGTGTTCCAGGTTCCGCAAATAGGCATACGAATCGCTGTTCAGGAAGAACTTCAGGAGCAGTTTCTTGCGCGTTTTGGAGGTAATTAAAGTGTCAAGCACGATTCACCTAAAGTTGAAACCAACATCCTGCCCATTCTATTCCGGACAGCTATTTTTTGTAACTGATTTCATGAAGGAGGTACACCTGGAAAAATACCAGCGACCGTTTGTTTTTGGACAAATTCCTTTGGTAATTAACCAATAAGAAGCGCCGATTGGCAGAAAGCATCGGCCTAACCAGCCTGCTGCCCGTACATGATAATTGTGAATCTTGGGATGGGATAGCACAGCTTCGCCTCCTCAGTCCCATTCCGTTTTCTGCCTTTTGTGCCGTTACGTGTCATAAATAGCTCGTATCAGCAATGAGCAAGTTTTGATAGGGATTAAGTATGTATAATAAATTTATACAAAAAGAGGGTACGGAAAAGGTGATATTCATCACCGATTCTCGCGCGCGTAATATACCAGGGTAGGAGTTACACCTTTTTAAGCAGGTGCGATGGAAGCGTAAGTGTAATGTTTTGGTTGATCGCATCAATTTGCACCATCAATTTGCGATGGTCCCTGGCATCGATCAACGAACCCCGCAAACCCTTTAAAGGGCCAAAAGCCACTTCAACTGCATCGTCGTATTGGAAATACTCCAGCGGCTCCGTTTGTTCCCGCTCACCCAAATAGGTTCGTACGGCTTCAATCTGAGCTTCAGGGATCGACACTTTCTCATTTCCTATGGTTACATAACACACCGCTCCGGGGTAGGCAAGCCTGACCTTAACAAAAACATAGGAGCGAAAAAGGGGTTCGTGTACCATCTTCTTCCGGTCGCTCCACAATTTCAAGGTTTTCTGTAAGGGCAGATAAACCTCCACGCCATCTCGTTGTAATTCTTCAGCTACCTTTTTTTCGGCTCTTGATTTGGTGTAAAGAGCATACCAGCGTTTTGTTGCGTCCATAACAGGTGAGTATAAGGAAGCCTGAAAGTAGGAATAATATTTGAATACCCGGCTGGGTTTTATCCACCCTCCTACCAGCCGGCTGTTAAGCTGCTCCCACGAACAACGGATTCATGCAGGTACAACCGGCAGTGGTTCATGTCCTCAGGGTACTTCGCAAATATGTATAAAATTTAGTATACATCATTCGTGCAAATTCGGCTTTTTAGTTTGTACAATTATTTATACCTTAAAGTAAATTTTAGATCTCACTCGCATGAATCGACCGGAACGTCCAACGGAGTCCAATACCAATACCGACTTTCAAAGGTATGCCTTTCTGCTACTACGAAACTGGTATTGGTTTGCCATTACCCTGTCACTGGCTATAGGAATTGCTAAAATGTTTAATGTACTGGCTCCGAGAACCTATCAGGTGAGCTGTCAGGTAGCGGTAGGCGAAAAGGAAGCCGGTGCCTCCAGTACCCATATGGTAGGAAGTATTGACTTCAACGAAACCAATCCCATCAACAAAGAAATTGGAGTGTTAAAATCGAAAAGCTTGGCCGAGCAGACCCTGGCGCAACTGAATTTTAATATTACCTATTACGAGCTGATACGGGGTGCTCTTATCAAACGACGCCGGTATAACGAGCAACCTTTTATCCTCACAAACGATTCACTGGATCGCTATGTTCCCAACGAAGAAATCTTCATTCGAATTCTGGATCCCCACACGGCTGAACTTCGTATCGAACACGAAACCGAAATCAAACGTCAGATTAAAATAAATGAGCGCTTTCAGGCTCCAGGGGTGAGTTTCCAGCTTGAAACAAATGGCGTGGACGATTTTAGCGGCTTTATCGGCAAAGAGTACCTGGCCTATTATCAAACCAACGAGGCCATTTTGAACGAATTTTGGCCCGAACTCAGTGTTCAGGTTAGCCCCACCAGCCAGAACATTTTAGTGCTTTCTTTAAGTGCCGAAAACATCAATCAACCGGCCGACTATCTTGCCAAGCTTTGTGAATTGTACGATAAAAAAGATTTGGAACTCCGCAATCGCACGGCGTACAATACCATTTGTTATATCGATGGTCAGCTAAAAATCCTGAACGAGCAGTTGCTTCAGGCTGAGGACAGCCTGATTTCCTTTAAACGAAAGTACCGCATTTTCAATTCAGAAATCAGTACCAGTGTTTCCGAGGAATTTGTGAAACAGGAAGAGGAGATTAAAGAATATGCTCTGCAAGAAGCATCCCTGCTGGATATGGATGAGAAGTTAACCCACATTGCCCGGGGCGACAATATCATTTTACCCCTGCTGTTTGCTCTTACCGATTCGCGCCTGACATCGGGTATTGAGCACATGAACCAACAGGTTATAGAACGTGAAATTCTGCTTCAAAATCAAAATCTGAAGAGCCCTTCGGTAATACGAATCAACCAGCAAATTCAGGTGGAAGCTGAGGCATTACGTTCCTATATAGCGCAGGAACTGGATAACATGAACAAACGCGATGTACATTTAAAAGGGGAACTTTCGCGCATGGAAGCGAAACTGATTGACCTCCCCTCGGTGGAACGACGTCTGGCCAAGCTTACCCGCGACTTTGAGCTAACCGAGAACCTGTACAATATGTACCAGCAAAAGCGCATCGAAGCCAAACTGGCCGAAGCCTCTACGGTATCCAACATTCGCATGCTCGACCCCCCGGGGCGCGGCAGCACCCGGCTTATCAGCCCTAAGAAAAAACAGAACCAGCAAACGGCACTCATTATCGGAATATTGCTACCCGGCGTTTTACTGGTAGTTTTCGAAATTCTGTCGAACCAGGTACGCTATATGCAGGATGTAACCAACCAAATCAAACTGCCTGTGGTGGGCAAACTGGCGCACAGCCGTGCCAATAAGTACCTGCCCACACGCGAATATCCCTGGGCCGGAATTACCGAATCGTTCCGGACCCTACACGCTAAAATTAAGTACCTCATGATGGACGAGGATAAAAACGTCATCGCCATCACGTCCGGTTCATCGGGCGAAGGCAAAACTTTTTGCGCCATGAACCTTTCGGTAGTACTTGCCGGTGCCGGCAAAAAAGTTCTGCTTATTGGCATGGATTTGCGCCGCCCCAGAATTCATGCAGTTTTTGAGACCGGTAACGACGAAGGGCTTACCACCTACCTGATAGGCAATAATTCGAAGGAAGAAATCATACGCGAAACCGGAATTAAAAACCTGTTTCTGATGAACTCCGGCCCCATTCCTCCCAACCCGGTTGAACTCATCGAACACCAGAGAATGACGGATCTGATCGCCGATTGCCGTACAAAATACGATTACATCATCATCGATTCGCCTCCTATCGGACTGGTGGCCGATGCCTTGCATATCAATAAATTTATTGACGTGTACCTGTTTGTTATTCGAATGGATTATACCAAGAAGAAAATCAACACCCTCCTCAAAGAACTGCATGAGTCCCGGTCGCTGAACCACCTCAGCCTGGTTTTTAACGACATAAAACAAGATGTTCGATACGGTTATGGCTACGGTTATGGCTACGGCTATGGCTATGGCTACTATTCCAGCTACTATCAGAAAGAAGAACGTCCCCGGAAATACAAACTCTTAAAGCGCCTACTTCGGAAAATACCATGAGAACATTTACCTACCTGATTGCGATTATCCTCCTTTCTTCCTGTAATCCGTCCCGTTACATCTACATGAACGATAACGATGCCACCCTGCAGGATACCGTGGTTTACCACACCATAAAACCCGAATACTACTTACAGCCAGGGGATGTGCTCTATGTGTCCATTCACAGTACCCTTTCCGAAACCGAAGGCATGTTTCATTTCCCCGGTCAGGAGAGCGTGGCAAGCGGAGGAAGCCAGAGTGGCCAAATGTATTTAAACCAGTCGGTTATTGACGACGAAGGTTACATACGCATGCCCGTATTGGGTAAAATTTATGTGGCCGGTTCCACCGTAGAACAAATTGAGAAAGTGGTAGAAGCGGAGTCCCGAAAATATGTGGAGGATGCCCTGGCCCGGGTGAAGCTGGTCAGCTACGAAATCACCTTTATGGGCGAATTTGGAATCACCGGCAAGCTCAACTTCTATAAAGACCGGATCCATATTCTCGATGCCATTGCCCAGGCGGGTGAAGTAACCTACTATGGCAACCGCCGGAACGTACGCCTGCTTCGCCAAACGCCGGATGGTTTTATCTCGTATCGAATCGATCTGACCGACAAGGATCTCCTCAGCAGCGATAAATTTTACCTGCAACCCAACGACATATTGTATGCCGAACCGCTTCCCCGTCAGATTTTCCAGGTTAAGATTTCCGACTTTACGTTCATTATGGCTACCGTTTCATCAACTATTGGTTTTATTGCCCTAATTGTCAGTTTGAACAAATAGTCTTAGTTTTAGCCAAAAATTAGTTACATGCCAACCAATATTTTTCCTGACCGGGACAAGTTCTTGGAGCGCCCGGCCAAAGAAGCATTGCTCAAACAGAAAGGACTGGTAATCTGGTTTACCGGTCTGTCGGCTTCGGGGAAGAGCACCCTGGCCTTTGCCCTGGAACGTAAATTGTATTCCGAGGGCTTTCTAACCCAGGTACTCGATGGCGATAAAATACGGAACGGGCTTAATAACAATCTGGGGTTTACGGCAGACGATCGAAACGAAAATATACGACGTATCGCCGAAGTGGGACGGCTCTTCAGCGACTGTGGCGTGGTTGCTCTTTCTGCCTTTATCAGTCCAACGCAAGCCATACGACGCATGGCCCGGAGCATTATTGGAGAGGCTAATTTCTTTGAAATTTTCGTAAGCACCCCACTTTCCATCTGTGAGGAGCGCGACCCCAAAGGACTCTATAAAAAAGCCCGACAGGGAGTCATACAAAACTTTACCGGTATTTCAGCCCCCTACGAAGCCCCACAGAATGCCAGCCTGGTAGTTGACACCACCCAGTATACTGTGGAAGAAGCCACCCAAAAAATTTATACTGCTGTAATAAAAAAAATCCGAGCTTCGGAATAAGGATTTTTGGTACGTAGTATTAAAAGGATACTTCCGAAGTAAGAGTTAACCCGTTTGCCTGAAAACAGAGTTTGCAGAAGACAAGGTCGATCAAAGGTTCTTTCTAACAAAGAAATGTTTCTTAACGCTGTTTTTCAAATTTTGAAGTACCAATTCGCGCAACCAGGGCAGGTAGTCATCATCCCAACGCTGCGGATGAAAATTAAGCATTAAGTGGTTGGGCAACTGTGGAAGGTGGTCTATGATATCTTGTGTGGTAGTAAAAGTGAACTCGAAAGGGCTCTTCACCTTATCGCGAACACTGATAGTTTGGTTGTTCCAGGTTCGACCGGTATCGGTCAGGTACAATAACTGACTGTAATCGATATCGAAATACGGTTCGCCAATGATGCCAAATTGCCTATAATCGTAATGCTGCCAAATATCCCGGTTATCGTATCTCGACAACGGACTGCCATGCATGCATATAGTGGTAATCGGATAGTGCTTCCGTAACTCATCGAGGTGCTTCTGAAACATCGCAATGGCTCGTTCCATATCGCCTTTGGCAAGGGTTAAATCCTCGTAATGGTAGCCAATTTCGTGTCCCAGGTTGCTGATCAGGTCTACAATAACCGGGTCGAAACTCTTGGGCAAAATGCGGAAATAGTACGTGGTTTTTACATCAAAAGCCTGCTCGATATAGGCAAAGTGCAGCGAATTTTTTTTCCGGGTATCCACATCGTGCCGGATAATTACAGACTTGGCAGCAGGTTGAACCAGATAATCATGAAAAGACTGAAACGTATAGCCTTGTTTAAGTAATGCTATTAGTAGTTCTCGGTATTTCTTAGTAGTAAAATCTCTCATGACTGATGTCACCGGCTGCTTCCAATACATGGTAAGTTACGCAGTTTGCAAATAGTAACCTGCAAAACTAGAAAATAATTCCATTTTCTGCGCTCCCAGTAGGAGTAGATCCTGAACATGACCGAAGTGCAGCAGGTAACCGAATCAGAATCCGTAATTCGCCCCTATAGATACGCTATGGTTGGTGCCCCAATAGTAAGGAGCGGTATATTTCCGGTAGTTCCCCCGTACGTGCTGGTATTCGTATTCAGCCGAAACAAAAACGTCGTGCACCACCTGATAACGAGCTTTAACTCCCGACCGGTTTTGTTCCCAGTCTACCGGTTTAAGCAAGAGTTCCACCACATCATTCCGGTCGGTTCCCAATTCCTCATGATCGGACCCGTGCTTCGCCTGCGAATAGTAGACCTTCACATCAAGACCCCGCAGGGGCTTGCATCCCAATTCGATGTAGTAACCCCGCGAATTATCCTGCAAATAATGTCCCAGGTTATAAAAATTGGACTCGTAGCTGGTAGTGGGCATATTGTGTTTGTATACCAGGGGATAGCTCTGAAAAAATTCAAACGTCAGAAACGTATTGGGAACCAGGTCGGAAACCTGAAAACCGGAATTTATACTGTAATAATCCAAATGTCCGTTTTTTTTGAGTCGGGTAATGGAAATATCATCAAAAAATAAAGTGGTATACAAATGGGTGTGCCGGATTTGCCGGGAACTGAAATCGAGAAAGAATTGGGAATTTTGCCCCAGCGTATTCGATGAAGCGTTGATTAATGTATGATCGACTGACTTATACAGCATAAAAGGGATCAGGTAGGCCGGATGTGCATCCATGTCGCTGTACACAATGGAATTACCCACAGAGGCATAGAATTTTTTGAATGGTTTAAAGGTAAAGAGGTTGGCCGCGATAAACTTTTTCCGGTACACTTCACGGGTATCGGTACCATAGCTGTTGGTATAGCCGTAAGAACGCACACTGTCAACAATGCCTGATACCAGCCAACCGTGTATGTAATTAAATTCGAACCAACGGGCAGGTTTCATGACCAGTTTCAGTTGGGTAATCGAAGGGGCTTTGCCTGAAATGATGGATGGATAGTGGTAGTAATTACCCCATTCCAGGTGATCCTTCACCAGGCCAAGGCTTCCCCATTTCCAGGCGTAGGTAATACCGCCCCGCATTTCGCTGAAATCCTGTCCCGTTTTATACACCACCCCGGGCCTTTCGCTCAGGTCGTTGGTATCCACCAAAATCTTGTCCTCATGGTTGTCGCGCAAACTGGCGTAAATGCCTACATGTTTACCCACATAGGCAAACACTTCGGCTCCATTCCAGTAATGTAAATTCCGGCCATGAGCATTGTCCCAAATCTGAACTCCCCCAATGCCATTCAAAGAGAAAGTAAATAGCGAATCCTTATAGTAAAATACATCGAAACGTTTATCGAACTTTTTGTCGGGATGTATTTCTTTACCATAATCCTTTAGGTAGAAGGAAAGTTCTTTTTGTTGCCTTTGGTTCAGGTTGCTGCTTTGCTTTTCAACCTGTAGGAGCTTCTCCGCAATCAGGCTCCTGGAATAGGGCTTAACCACCGAATTTAAGTCAATGATTCCTTCGTTGGCCATCTCGTCCAGAAAGGCATAGATACTTTGTGAACTGATGTGTTGATAAACCTCCTGGGCTGAACAGAGTCTGCCCGCCCCCCCAATTAAAAGAAGAAAAAGTAAAAAACGTGATCGCATAGCACCTGGTGTGTCCCATAAATATAGTATTGTTTTCGGGAAGTTTAACCTGACTGCCCATTGAAAACAAATTCGGTTAAAACAATATCCTTAAAATTGGTCAAACTTCATACAGCCAATCATCTCGGCAATCTCTTTGAGACTGGCTACGGCACTGGGTCGGAAAAGACGTAATGCCGATTCGGGCATTTCTGCCATGTAGGCGGTTTTCGGATCCTGAACAATCGTTTTCCCTCCCAGTTCGTGGATCCGTAGCAGCCCTTTACTGCCATCGCTGTTGGATCCGGTTAAGAGAATGCCCAGCAGGTTTTGCTGATAAACCTCTGCCGCCGTTTCAAAAAGTACATCGATGGACGGGCGGCAATAATTGACCTTATCATCGCTACTCAGTGTTAAGGTTAAATCGGACTCGATGAGTAAATGGTAGTTGGGAGGCGCAAAATAGATGGTGCCGGGTACAATTACTTCGGTACTACAGGCTTCCTTAACCCGGGAGTGAGAGAAGCTGCGCAGCATTTTCACGTAAAACGAATCGGAATCGGCAGCAATATGCTGCACAACGAATACCGGTAACGAATTCTCCCTGGGGAAATGAGGCAGGAGGTATTCCAGCGCTTCCAGTCCCCCCGCCGAAGCACCTATGACAATGGCATTAATCATAAAGTTTTTTGAAAATATTCAGTTTGTGTAACTGCTGAAATTTATCGGTGTATTCCGAAAACATAAGCGTTTCCTTGGTTCCCAAACACAAAATCCCTCCCGGTAAGAGGCTGTTGTAGAACAGCCGGATCACTTTATTCTGTAGCTCGCGGTTAAAATAAATCAATACATTCCGGCAAACAATCATGTTCATTTCCCCAAAAATGCCATCGGTAACCAAATTATGATCAGAAAACACAATATTACGCCGCAACTCCTTATGGATCAGTGCTGAATCATACTTAACCATTAAATAATCGGACAAGGATTCGTTCCCTCCCGCCTTCTGATAATTGGCCGAAAAAAGCTTCATCCTATCGGCAGGGTAAATTCCCTCGCGGGCAATATCCAGAACAATTTGATTGAAATCGGTAGCATACAGCAAACTCTTGTCCAGCATGCTCTCCTCCTTCAGAAGAATGGCCATGGAATACACCTCCTCACCGGTGGCGCAACCGGCATGCCATATTTTCAGAAAAGGATAGGTTTGCAAATAGGGGATCACCTGTTCCCGAACAGCCAGAAAAAAATGTGGATCCCGAAACATTTCGGTAACGTTAAGCGACAGGTCGACCAGTACATCGTGAAAAAACTCCTCATCGGTCAGGAGGCGATGCTGGAATTCGCCTAAATCTCGTATACCCTTCTTCTTCTGATGATTAATAATCCGGCGTTTCACATGCACCCGCGAATAATCGCGAAAATCGTGACCGTAACGGGTGTACATAGCCTCCAGGATTAAGGCAACCTCAATATTTTCAATTTCAGGGAAGTTGGTCATGGCCGGGAGAGGTACGTTTGATAAGTTGATCCACCGTGCTCAAAAGGGAACCCGCGTGTATGGGTTTTGGAAGGTATCCGTCAAAACCAAAATGCAGTATCGAATCCTTTTCGCCATCCATGGCATAGGCGGTTTGAGCCACCACCGGCAACCCGGGTTGCTGGCTTTTTATTTCCTTAAGAGCCTGGTAGCCGGTTTTCACAGGCATTTTCAAATCCATCAGAACAATGTCAAAGGTCATGGACAGGGCTTTATCAATAGCTTCCTGCCCGTCCTGAGCCCAGGTAATCAATACATTTGGCGGCAATATGGCCTTGAGCAGTTCAAAATTGATGGGTTCATCCTCGGCTATCAGTATCCTCAATCCGGAAGGCAATTGTTCCGGCTCCTCAGCCAGGGTTTCGTTGGTAGGCACACTATCCTCTGTTGAAGTCTTTCCAGCCATTGCCTTCAGGGTAAATTCAAATTTTGAGCCTTCACCTAAAACGGAGGTGAGCGCAATGCTTCCTCCCATAAGTTCCACCAACTTTTTTACAATGGACAGTCCCAGTCCGGTTCCCGATACGTTGGCATTTTTCTCCTGTTCCACCTGACGAAACGGTTTGAACACCATCTTTTGTTGTTCTTCGGAAATCCCAATACCGGTATCGCGCACATAGAAAACGGGTTGCGTATGGGCATCCATGGTAAAACCAAACTCAATGGTTCCCTCGTGCGTGAACTTCGATGCGTTGATCAACAGGTTTAAAAAAATTTGTTTGAGCCGCAAACCATCCACCACCAGGGTATACTTTTCCCTGCCCTTTGGGAATTGAGCCTTACATTCAATATGGCTCTTGGACAATCGCTGCAGGGTAATTCTTGTGGTATCCTTAAGTTCTTCCAGAAGGTGAACGACACCCACCGGCTCCGGAAAAAGTTCCAGTTGCCCTGCTTCAATCTTGGAAATATCAATAATATCGTTGATCAGGGTGGTAAGGGACTCACTGCTGTTATTCACATAGGCCAGATACCTGCTCTTGCGGTCATCATCCAGCTCCCCTTCGACCAGCAAATTGGAAAAGCCCACAATGGCATTTAACGGGGTGCGTATTTCGTGGCTCATATTGGCCAGGAAAGCCGTTTTCAACCGATCGGCTTCTTCTGCCCTGTCGCGAGCCAGACGCAATTCCTGCTCGGCTTCGCGCAGCTCCGTTTCGGTTTTTATGCGATGCTCTATCTCCAACTCCAGTTGTTTCCGCTGGTGATACAAATCCAGGAAAACTTTCACCTTGCCCTGCAAGATACGCGGATGAATGGGTTTCGAAATAAAATCGACGGCTCCGGCTTCAATACCCTGAATCTGATAGTAGTTCTCGGAATAGATGGCCGATAAAAATATGACCGGAAGGTACTTGGTTTGTTCCACATTGCGCATCAGACGAACGGTTTCGAAACCATCCATTTCGGGCATTTGCACATCCACCAGGGCTAAGGCAAATTCGTGACTAAGAGTGAGCGTGAGCGCTTCGTTTCCCGAAGTGGCTTTATGAATCGAACAATCGAAGCCGGTTAGCAGTTTTTCCAAGGCAACCAGGTTCTCCATACGATCGTCCACCAACAATATGCTACTACGTATTTTCATAACTCTATTTGTATAGCCAGATTTGCATCAGGTTAAAAAGTTTGTCCACATCAAGGGGTTTGGAAAGATAATCGTTTGCGCCGGCTGCAATGGATTTCTCCCGGTCTTCCTTCATCGCCTTGGCAGTTAATGCGATAATGGGTAATTGTGCAAATTGCCTTTGCTTACGTATTTCCTGCATGGTGGTATATCCGTCCATCACAGGCATCATAATATCCATGAGCACCAAATCAATATTCGGGTTCCGGGCCAGCTCATCCAGAGCCTTCTTCCCGTTGGCGGCCATCACTACATGCATCTTTGCCGCTTCCAGAACTTGGGTTACCGCAAACACGTTCCGCATATCATCGTCGACTACCAAAACGGTTTTTCCAGTAAACAACTGCTCTTTATCGTACAAATTCACCAACATTTTCTTCTGTCGATCCGGCATCTGTTCCACCATTCGGTGCATAAACAAAGAGGTTTCGTCGAGCAGGCGTTCCTCCGACTTCACCCCTTTTATAATGATATTGGAAGTATAGCGCTGCAACTCCTTGTTTTCCTCCGGGGTAATTTCGCGTCCCGTATAGACCACCACCGGAGGCACTTCCACATGGTTCCTGGTCAGGGCACTCAACATTTCAAACCCGGTCATATCGGGCAAACCCAAATCGAGCACGATACAATCAAAATGATGTTCCTGGATGACCTCAATGGCAGCCTGTCCCGTGCTGCATTCGGTAATGGTAATATCCGACGATTTGAGCAGCTTGCACACACTTTTACGAAGGTTCTCATCGTCTTCCACCACCAGCAGGTCTTTAATTTCCCGGGCTATATAGGACTGCATCTTATCAAAAGCCAGCTCCAGGCTTTCCCGGGTAGCCGGTTTGGTCAAATAGCCTATTGCTCCGCGGTTGAACGCAGCGTTGGATTCCTCGTACCCCGACATGATATGCACGGGTATATGACGGGTTTCGTTGTTATTCTTCAACTGTTGAAGGACAGACCATCCATCAATACCGGGTAAGTTAATATCCAGAATAATTCCTTTCGGCAGATAATCTTTAGCTAAAATCAGCCCTTGTTCGCCGGTAGCCGCAGCCAGGTACTTATAGCCTCTTTCGTGTACCTTGCCAGCCAATATTTTTGCAAATCGGTTATCATCTTCAATAATCAGTATGGTTTCGTCGCCCGGCTTACAGTCCTTACGGTCATCCTCAATGGATCGGATGGCGGAAACGTCCTTCGCCTCGGGAATGGGAATGGAAGCGGTTCCCGGGGTGGTGGGAACCACCTCGCCCATGGCAGGTTTCGCGTGTAGATCCATCAGATGTTCCGGCAAATAGATAATAAACTCCGAACCGTGCCCCGGTTGGCTGACAAGCTGTATTTCGCCCTGAAGCATTTTGGTCAGCTCGCGGGTAATGGAAAGCCCCAGCCCGGTACCCCCAAATTTGCGCGATATGCTGCCATCGGCTTGCTGAAAGGCTTCAAATATTTCGCGTTGTTGTTCCAGGGCTATGCCAATGCCCGTGTCGGTTACTGCCAGGCCGATGGTGTGTGCCGGATCCAAGCCACTGCGTGTCAGATCTGTATCTGGTCCAGGACGGTACAAATGTAAAACCACCGAACCCTGTTCGGTAAATTTTATCGCATTGGCCAACAAATTCCGGATAATTTGTACAAAGCGCTGCTCATCGGTATAAATTGTTTCGGGCACCGTACTCTCCCGTCCCACTCTAAGTTCAATCTGTTTCTGTTGAGCCAGAGGTGCAAAATTGAGCCGCATGCTTTCCAAGATATCATCCAGCGATACGTGGGTGGGCGATAGCACAACTTTCCCCGATTCAATTTTCGATAAATCGAGAATATCATTGATCAGGTTCAACAAGTCTTTGCCGCTCTGGTTGATGATGCGAGCCGACTCCACCTGATCGTCCGTAAGGTTATCGCCGGAATTATCGGCCAAAGTTTGAGAAAGAATCAACAGGCTGTTAAGAGGGGTGCGCAGTTCGTGGCTCATATTGGCCAGAAACTCAGATTTGTACTTACTCGATATTTCGAGTTCTTTGGCCTTCTGTTGAATTTCGGAACTGGCGAGTTCGAGGGCTTTATTTTTTTGTTCAATTTGCTTTTTCTGTGCTTCAAGATTCTTGGTTTTTTCCTCCAGCTCTTCGTTGGTTACCCGCAATTCTTCCTGCTGGGTTTGGAGAAATTCTTCCGAATTCTTTAGTGCCTTGGTTTGTGTGGCCAGCTCTTCGTTCGATTGCCGCAGCTCTTCCTGTTGTACCTGCAATTCCTCGGCCTGTTCGCGGGTTACCGAAAGAAGTTTTTCCATTTCAGTCCGGTTCTGTGAAGTGACCAGAGCAATTGCGGTGTTTTCCAAAACCAACATCAGAAATTCCTCAAAGTTTTCGCGGAACGAACTGATGGTACCCAGCTCCAATACCCCTATGGTTTCGTTATTATGCACAAATGGAGCTACAATCACTTTCCGGGGCAGGCTTTCGCCCAATCCGCTGGATATAAATACATAGTCATCGGGCAGATCGCTGAAGGTAACGATCTCCTGTTCCAAGGCAACCTGCCCAACAAGTCCTTCTCCTTTCATGAACACACCCGAACTTCCTTTTCGTTGCTTGAATGCATAACTGGCGCGCAAGGTATACCGATCCTTCACGGAATCATACATATAAAGGGCTCCCAGCTGGGCGCCGGCAAACTTCACCAGATAGGTCACAATTTTTCTCGCCAGTTCGTCCACACTCTGTTCTCCCCGCAATTGCTCAAACAATTCATTCTGGGCGGTGATTAACGTGGTTTGGCGGGCACTTTCCAGCGTGGCATCCCGCAACGAAAGCGTCATTTGGTTCAGTGCCATGGCTAGCTCATCCGACTTGGATCGGGGAATAATTTCACCCGAATAGTCGCCCTGGGCAATTTTCCGGGCCTTATCCACCACTTCCTGCAAACTGGAAAGCATCTGATCAATCACCTGAGCCAACTGGTTTTCCCTGCCAAACTCCTCCATATCGGCACTAAAATCGCCCACCGCCACCTTTTGAGCCTGTTTGTACACCATGTTCAGGTTATCGGCAATTTTATTGATGGAATTGGCAACCACATCCATTTCTCCCTGGCTTACAACCCGTCTGTCCAACAGGCCACGGCTTATTCTTTCGGCAATCTCGGCTTTGTGCAACAAATTTTTCTGAAGCAAATTGTACGATGCCGCCAACTGGCCAATTTCATCGCGGCTTTCTGCCAACGCCTCCTGTTGAATCTTTCCGAAGGACACATCCCGTATTTTTTGAACCACCTGCAATAAGGGCCGGCTCAGGCTCGAAGTAATCAAAAAAGACAGGAGCAGACTTAAACCAAAAGCCACAGAAAGAAAGACGATTAACAAACGCTCCGACTTGATCTTGGTAGCATGGGAATTCTCGTAAAATTCGTCGGCCTTCCCGGAAGCAAAATCGCTGATAATCAGAATCCGTTCGATTAAACCATTCACGAACTGAAGGTGTTCGGGACGTATCACTACCGTTAGATCCGAATTATGCGTCCGGATTAGCTCTTCAATAACCCCGGCTCGAAGTTTTTTCCAGTCTTCCATCATGGTGTGTGCGGCTTCAATATCGCTCAAATCGCCCAGATACAGGCGAAAAATATCCTCAAAACGGCGATGCGCCAAACTATCCTCACGTTCAATCATTTTCAGATATCGGGCCCTGTGTATGGCATCCTGATCCAGTGCAATATCCAGCATGTATCGGCGGATGTTGACGATATGGAACCGAACATCGCGTACCGCATTGCTTACTGTAAAAGGATGCTTGTACAAATTTTCGGTATCCTTCCATAAATTGTTGATATCGCGCAGGGCGACCAAACCGGTTAATAAGCTCGACAGGAGTAGTATACCAAAACCCAGTGCCACCCGGCGGCCAATGGTAATATTTTTAAAATACATAGCCAGAAAAGGTGAGTTGCGTGTCCTTCTAATTTATTAAATTAATAACAGAGAAACTTATGAGAATGAGGAATATCACCCGAACGGCCATTCTCTTCATATACAATGAATTGCGGAAAATGAAAGTTCTTGGAGAGCCGCTTCGGAGCCCCATTGAAATGAACCCTGTACTTTGCGCGGCTCCGGAAAAAGTTTGGGTAGATTCAGAGTCAAATCACTCTTAGTATTCATGGGTTTACATGCCGTTCCTGACGTAATTAGAAACATTTGTAAGCCGGGCAATCAGGGGCATTAAAAAAACTGACCCCACCCAACAACCCACGATCCCGGATTTCCATACAGCAGGTCGAAACCATAGTCGATACACAAAATGGCATTGTACGCCTGCTTGTAAATGAAACGCAGCCCCATGCCGCCAAAACATTGAAAGGCTGCACGGTCGTTCCGTCCGGCTAGCCCCCCGGAGCTATAAAAATAACCCATATCGGTAAATACGTTGGTTTGCAGTGCGGTACGGCGTCCTTCCCACCAGGCATGACGGTATTCCAGATTCGACAAAGCCATACCACTGCTGTGAAACGCCCGGTATCCAATTCCCCGTAGTGTGTAGTAGCTGTCGGCCACAAAAGGTTGAAACAGCTCTTCCGGCTCATTGGAATATCCCACGCTCAAGCGGGACGCCATGTTGCCCCGGCTGCCGGTACGCTTGTAGTAACTGAATTCGTTTACCCAGTGAAGCACCCCAGGCCTTTTGGGGCTCCATGCGGGTTGGTAGGATAGGTGCAGTCGGTTGCGCCATCCGTCGATAAAATAGTAGTGGTTATCCAGCTTCCGGATATCCTCCAGCAGAAAAAGTTCGATTCCCGAAAATTGTTGGTCGGGAAATTCGCCACGGGTTAGCGGATCGGAACTCCACACTGCGGCTTGCTGCCGGTACCAGGCTAAACCCGTGGTAAGTTCGTGTTCGTAGCGAATCTCGTATCGCATCCCAAGGCTCAGATGGTTCAGCTCATTAAGCACCGTAAAACGGTTCCGGTACGTTTCGTACACCGGCTGCCTTTTATACTGAAGCTCGTAGCCCCAACGGCTACCCATCACATAGGGATTACGGAAAATCAGATGGAGGGTATTTCGTTCGTTGTACTGATAGTATCCGTATGCATACAAACCACACCCCAGCAGATTGGATTCCATAATACCACCGCCCACCCAATACCCGTCCCGGGAAACGCCAAAATCTCCTACCGGGAAAAGGGTATACCGTTCGGCTATCCGAATGCGTATCAGAGTGCCGCTATCGGTAGCCAGGGTAGTAGCCCCGGCATCCAAAACGGACGGAAGGGATCGCAGTCGGCGTAAATCCTCGGACAGGGTACTGCTATCGGCTCCCGGAATTGATCCCGAAACAATAAAGCGCTGCAAATAGGAAGTTCGTGTGCGCAACATGCCATCAAAAACCACATAGGTAGTATCCGGCATGGCCCAAACCCGGTTACCCCAACAACACACCAGAAATGCCCCGGTTAGTAATAGGGTACCCCCCCAAAATCTGTTGCGGAGTATATTCAAACTATATCCAGTTTTGCTGAAACCATTAACCATATTGTACTTGCAGGAAATCCCAATAGCACACCCATTTTCCACCCCTCACCGGGAGCATACCGAAAAAACCTTTTCGTACAGAGCCTGTTGCCAGGTTTACCCAGGAAAAAAGGAAGTAGAAGGCACCTGATACCACGTTTTCCTACAACAACTAAATATAGTCAATTTGATTGGGATGTACGAACAGCCGGTTACTCTATCGTTTTAGTGGGAACCGATTTCACGGTCGCGAAAACCCATGAGATACAAAATACCATCGAGCCCGATGGTGGATATAGCATGCCGGGCATTCTCCTTTACTTTCGGTTTGGCATGAAAGGCAATGCCCAACCCCGCCACATTGAGCATGGGCAGGTCGTTGGCTCCATCGCCCACGGCAATCACCTGTTCCAGATGAATGTCTTCCTTAAAGGCAATTTTTTTAAGCAGTTCGGCCTTCATGGGGCCATCTACAATATCGCCCAGGTGGTTCCCGGTAACTTTTCCACCTTTAATTTCCAGTTCGTTCGCAAATACGTAATGTATTCCGAATTTATTTTGCAGATAACGGCCAAAATAGGTAAACCCTCCCGAAAGGATGGCGGTGCGGAAACCATACTGGTGCAAGGTTCGAAACAGGCGTTCGGCGCCTTCGGTAATGGGCAGGTTTTCGGCAATGTCCTTCATTACCGACTCGTCCAGTCCTTTTAACAACCGGATGCGCTGCACGAAACTTTCCGAAAAATCAATTTCGCCCCGCATGGCCGATTCGGTGATGGCATCCACCTCATCTCCCACGCCGGCGCGCTTGGCCAGTTCCACAATCACTTCGGTCTGAATCAGTGTCGAATCCATATCAAAACACACCAGGCGACGGTTTCTTCTAAAAATATTGTCCACCTGAAAGGCAATATCGGCGCCAACTTCGCGGGCGGCATCCAAAAATTGCTGTCGCATGCGCTGTTCGTCCCTGGGTTTCCCCCTAACTGAAATCTGTACACAGGCCTTTTCCTGATCCTTGTTTTCCTTATCGTCCAGTGCAATACGCCCGGTTAAACGGGTAATATTATCAATGTTCAGTCCCTGGCCGGCTACAATCTCGCTGACCTTGGCCAGTTGTTCCCCGGTAATCTTCCGGGAAAGCAACGACAGGATATAACGGTTTTTACCCTGTTGTTTCACCCAGTCGTCGTAATGATTTTCAGAAATAGGGGTGAATTTAATTTGAATCCCCAGTTCGTAGGCTTTAAACAACAAATCTTTCAGAACGGGCGACGATTCCGACTCGGGCGGCAATTCGAACAAAATACCCAGCGACAACTGGTCGTGAATTACAGCCTGACCAATATCCAATACATTCACTCGATATCCCGAAAGTATTTTGGTAAGCGACGAGGTAAGCCCGGGTTTATCCTGTCCGGTAATGTTAAGCAGTATGATTTCCTTCTTCATAATTCACTTTGCAATTCAACTTCCATAAATTCCACTCATGCAAGGGCTTCTATTTTTTACATTGTTTCCATTGCCTCCATCTCCCGGTTTAACAACCGGCAGAAGCCATCTATCGGAAAAGCTGCACAAAGATATGCTTTATTTTCCTGCATGACGCGCCAAACTGTTTTCGATACCAGGAAGGTCAATACAAGCGCGGTTTAAAATTTCTGTTCCTCTGTCCGCCAATCCGAAGAGAGCACATCGTACTTTCCATCCGGATTCCCTAATCCAAATCCTTTATATCCAGCACCGCCAGATAATCGTAATGTTCGCCTTGCGCAAGCAGACGGGCTTCGAAACCGTGTTTGGCTGCAATAGGTTGGAGGGTATCAAAGTCAATGAACAACCAGGGGAATTCATCGCCGGTAATGTTCCGGAAGCGCATCCGGTAGCGTAACTCACCGTAATAGACTGCATTCAGGTTGAGCCACTTGCTTCCATCCTCTTCGTAGTACATATAATCCACATCGGAGGAATCAAAAAGCAACTGTCCTCCGGGCTTTAGCAGTTGCCTGGCTTGTTGCAAAAAGCCATCGAGCCCTGCCACCGTACCGGCAATGCCAATACCGTTCATCAGAAACAACAACGTGTCGTAGTGTTCACCCTTATGCTGGTAGAAATCTCCGGCAATCACCTTACGCACCCCGCGCTTTTCCATCACCTGGCAGCACAATGCAGAAATATCCAGAGCAGTAACATCGTGCCCCTGCTGCTGAAGGATCAGGCTATGCCTGCCGGCAGCTGCCCCCACATCGAGTATGCGGCCCCGGCAGTGTTTCAGGGCAAGCTTCTCGAGCTTCGGAAGTTCCCCGCCATCGCAAAAAAGGTAGGATACCGGTAGTATATCATCTTCGGCAATATCCGATTCCACCAGAATAGGATCCTGAATTTGTTGAATATAGTATGCCTGTACAGCATGCCCCAACGGATCGTTATGGTCTTTCAATATTTTCATGGTCCAGTACTGCAAATATGCGAGCCGGCGCCCCATCGGCTTCGGCCAGTGGCAGAGGGGCACATAGCAGTGTGAAAAACTGCCCTGCCAAAGGCTTTAGCCCGCACATATTTTCTATTAAAAGTATGTTTTTAGCCAGAAAAAAACGATGCAACGGGTAGGCGGTATCGGAAACCCGGTCGAAGGATGGAGCATCGATTCCGATAGCCCGGGGCGACAAGCTTCCTATCAGCTCGGCACTTTGTCGATGCAACATCGGGTACTGGTCGAAATAGGCCGGGGTCCCCCAGCACTGCTCCCAAGCCGTGTAAAAAAGAATAAAATCCGGAGCTTTTTCCGCCTCCAGCAACCACCGAAGTACCTCCAGTTGCAGCGACTCCTCCGGTAATAATGCCATACAAAAGGCAGTACCCAAGAAGGTTTCGGGTGGATACTGATCCAGGGAAGCACCATCGAGGAACACATGTGCCGGTGCATCGATATGGGTCCCTGTATGGGAACTTAGCGCGAGGCTATCTTCGCGGTACCCGTCGGACGCTATTTGAGCCAAAGTTTTCACTACTGGAGCCGGAGTTCCAGGGTAAACCGGCATGCCAGCTGCAATCGGATGACTTAAATCTATTATTTTTGTAGTCATTTTGTAAAAAAAGAAGGTAAAAATACGGAAATAGAAACTAACAGGAAGTTCCCTTTTCAACACTTACGAACCGGTTTATTTAATAAACATTCTGTAGGCACAAAGTACAAAAAATCGATGAAACTCTCTGAATGATCCAACCAAGGAACCAAAATGGAACCTAAGTTACAGCAGGGTGCATGGAGAAGGCTCATTGTGTGAAAGAACCGGGAAAACACAGAACTTTTAAATTGGCAAGAACCCGCGATGCCAAGGCTTGCATTCATCGTGTTCTTCGGAGGGAAAGTGCAGTGAGCAACCTCCGCCGGCATGAACCGTACAGGGCCAAAAAAGAAGAACTGAAGCAATACTTCCAATTGCTCCAGTTCCAAATGCGGTAACTCTTCTGGTATTATTCTTCATCGCTTGAACCATCCTCAGCAATCTGAAGACTGTCCAAGTTCACAAAATCTTTATCATCGGACGAATCGGAATCCGAATCATCATCCTCTTCCATTTCGGGAATGGCATTGCTGGGCATACGTATCATATAATCCGCTTCTTCAGTTTCCAGCCGAATACCAACGGCCAATTCTCCTTTCGGAGTCTGAAAACTGATCAGGCTATCCTCAAAACCATCCGGGTAGGCTTCCTTCACCAGCGCCAACAATTCATCGGACAACATTTCGAATTTCTTGATTACTTTTTTCTTTCCCACTGTATTAATTAATAAAGGTTTATACTCGTTTGACGTAAAATTTTAGGTTCTGCTCAAATGTATAATTTTTTTTATTTCAAAAAAGATGGTCAAAATCGCAAAAATGATGATTTATCTTATTTGGGAACAGTAAAATATTCATAGCGAATTAAATAGAAAATGAATATTTTTTAAAGAGACGCTCCACTCTGCCAATGGCAGAATGCGCACCCTATGAACAGCCCCCGGTCTCGAAAGGTAAACACCCCTTTCGACAGGCTGCCGAATCCGAATCTAATGTGTTGTATACTATCCCGTTTGCCAGCATTCGCTACCAATTTTCTTGGAAGCTATGCCCTTTTTTTTATATTTGCAGCGCCTTAAAAAAACGAAAGGTATCATGAAGTCTCCGGAAAAGTGTGAATCGATTGAGGAAGTCAGACGAGCTATTGATAGTATTGATCAGGAAATCATACAACTCCTAGGAAAACGTCTGGGCTATGTGAAAGAAGTGGTGCGGTTTAAGGAACCAACCCGGGAAGGTATTGTTGCGCAGGAGCGTTTCAATGCGGTTATTGCATCGCGTCGGGAATGGGCTGCTCAACAAGGCCTCGAACCCGATGTGATTGAAAAAGTGTACCGCGAACTGTTGGGGCATTTCATTAACGAAGAACTAAAAATTATTAAGAACAAATAGATTCCCAAAAAACGGCAGTATGTACAGACCCGAAATTAAAGTACTCGATTGCACCATTCGCGATGGTGGTTTAATGAACAAATGGCAGTTCGACGATGCCTATGTTAAAGCGGTATACGATGCCTGTGTGGCATCGGGCGTCGATATCATGGAGCTTGGCTATAAAAGCAGCGAGAATGCTTTCTCCCGCAACGAAGTTGGGGTTTGGAAATTTTGCGACGACCAAGATATCCGTCGGGTGATAGGCGATAACAACACCAACATGAAACTTGCCGCTATGGCCGATATAGGCCGGATTGAACCCGACGATATTGCCCCCGCCAGCGAAAGCATAATTGACGTGATGCGTGTGGCAGCCTATGCCCATCAGATGGATGAAGCCATTTGGCTGGCGCATCATTGCATGGACAAAGGGTACGAAGTTACGGTGAACCTGATGGCTGTATCGAACGTGATGGAACGCGACCTGGACGAAGCCCTTAAAGACCTGGCCAAATCGAGAGTACCTGTGGTTTACCTGGTAGACAGCTTTGGCAGCATGTACTGCGAACAAATTGAAATGCTGGCCAAAAAATACCAAACCTACATGCCCGGAAAAACCATCGGCCTGCACATGCATAACAACATGCAGCTGGCTTTTTCCAACACCATTACCGGTATTATAAACAACTGCAATTACATCGATGCCACATTTATGGGAATTGGCCGGGGAGCAGGTAACTGCCCCATTGAAATTCTGATGTCGTTCCTGAAAAACCCCAAATACAAAGTGGCTCCTATCCTGCAGGTTATTCAGGATTACATGCTGGAGATGCAGAAAAACATCGACTGGGGCTATCACATACCGTATCTGATTACCGGAGCCATGAATGCGCACCCGCGCAGCGCCCTTTCGTGGATGGACAATCCCGCAACCAAGAACGATTTCATCACCTTCTTCAATCAGATGAACGACAAGAAGGATTTGTAGCACCTACGGTAAATCCAGGATATTAAAGAGGCTTCCATCCTGTTTGGCGGGGAAGCCTCTTTTTTTCGCTACCTTTGTAGCCTTACGAAAATACCTTATGAGCACACGTCAGGATAAAGTATCGAAACAAATTCACAAGGATATGGCTGAAATTCTTCAGCTTCACACACCCACCCTTGCCCCCGGAAAAATGCTTACGGTGACTCAGGTTCGTATCAGCCCCGACCTGAGTGTTGCCCGTATCTATTTCAGTGTATTTCCTTCCGAAGAAGCCTCTAAAGTGCTGGCAGTGGTAAACGAACACAAAGCCCAATTCCGAAACGAGCTGGGCAAAAAACTGCGCCACCAGTTAAAAAAAGTCCCGGAAATAGCCTTCTTTATCGACGACTCACTGGATTACGCCAATTCGATTGAAAACCTGTTCAAGAAGTAAAATTTGAACTTCCCTTTCTACATAGCCCGAAGGTATGTATTTGCGAAAAAATCGCACAATGCCATCAATATTATTGCCGGCATATCCATTCTGGGCATTACCATGGGCACGCTGGCCTTCATTGTGGTACTCTCGGTGTTCAACGGCTTCGACGCGGTAGTTAAAAGCATGTTTAACTCTTTCTATGCCGATTTTGAAGTGAAACCCCTGGAAGGAAAAACCCTGAAACTTACCGACGAAATATTGAACCAGATCCGTACGGTTAAGGGAGTGGCAGGCGTAGCAGAAATTGTGGAAGAAAATGCGCTCATACTTTATGGAAGCCGACAAATGGTTGCAACCGTGCGGGGTGTTAGTGACAATTACCATCGGGTTACCGGAATGGATACGACCATTTGGGACGGAGCCTATCAGCTCTGGGACCGGGAACAACCTACCGCTGTGGTAGGCAGAGGAATTAAATATACTCTGAATATGGATCCCGATTTTTTCGATGCCCTGCGTATTATGGTACCCCGGCGAAGCGATAAAATGGTTCTGGATCCGAATCGGGCTCTGAACACCAAACTGATCCGCCCTGTGGGCTTTTTCGAATCGCAACCCGAAATTGAACTGAAGTATGTTATTGTACCCCTGAAATTTGCCCGGGAACTTTTCGACTATCCTACGGAACTTACCGCTCTGGAAATCCACTCGCTGCCTACGGTAAGTACCCACCTTTTACAGAAAGAATTACAAGCAGTGGTTGGAACCCAGATGGTGGTAAAAAACCGCATGCAACAAAACGAGTTGCTGTACAAAACCATGAAATCGGAAAAGTGGGCCATTTTCTTCATCTTGGTGTTTATTCTGCTGGTAGCCTCCTTCAATGTGGTAGGCACCCTGTCCATGCTTATTATTGAAAAGAAGAAAGATATCGAAACCCTTCGCCACCTGGGAGCCACACTTAGTACCCTGAAACGCACCTTTTTGTTCGAAGGCCTGCTGATATCCTTTATCGGAGCTCTGGCCGGATTGGCCATTGGCAGTGCCATCTGTTTTATTCAACAGGAATATGGCATCGTAAAACTTCAAGGAGCTGAATCGTTCGTTATTGATTCATATCCGGTGCGCATCCAGCTGCGAGACATCCTGCTGGTACTTCTGTCAGTTTCGCTAATCGGTTATCTGGCTTCGTGGTACCCAATACGGTTTATAACACGAAAGTATCTTAGGGTGAACGAATACAATAACTAAGGAAGGGCGGAAACCACCCCATGAACCGGGTAGACCAAAACCATTCCGTTCCACTCTACTCCCCTGAATTCCGGGTGGTTGCTTTAGGTTGAAACTACTTCCTTTTGAAAATCAACAATTTATTAACAAAGCGTTTTTTTATTGGCTTGTAGCTATCTTGTTGATATATTGCATATTACGTTTCAATATCCATTTCGTGTTCTTCCTCCGGACCTCCAAGTCCTATTTTACTCCCCTCCTTTTTACCATACTTTTATAAATTAAACATTGGCAGGCAAAAGGCCTGAAACCAAAGAAATTGAAAGTGCGTAAACAAAACACCAGCTGCTGTGGGTAGAAAGTCTTTAGTACAGGCACATATGATTCCATTGTCTCATAATACGGAATGGCTTCTCATTTATCGTAAACTGCACGGTTCTTTAGCAGCAGTAATTGGTTCATGGAACTTACATACAGCGCTGCACCACCCGCAATCCCGCACTATTCAGTACCAGAATTTTACTAGTAACCAGCACCCTTCCTATTATGAGAACTAAAACCGCTGCAACCAGTCGATACCTGCGTCCCGTTTCTATCCTGCTACTGACCTTATTTGCAGTATGCTTGGCTGGCGTGCAGGCACAAACCAGCCCATTATCCGTTGAGGTAAGCACTACTCTGGGAGCAAATAAGCAGGAAGGAAACACGATCCAAATCACCTTATACGGTGCCGCTCCATTTGAATGTGTACTATTCAACAAAGCGCCTCGAGATAAAGGAGAAGTACTGGAAAGCAAACAAAATATTGTTGAAAATACAATCACGTTCCAACATTTACCGAAAAAGAGATACTACCTGATCATTAAGGATGCCCATGATAATTTCATTTCAAAGGATGTAATTATTCAATAGCTTTTACCAATCAGATAAGGAGAACGAAAGATGATACAAATACGATATAAGCTAACCTTACTGCTTCTGCTCGGGCTGGTTATTCCCATTTCAATACTGCGTGCTGTCCCTAGTCTGGTGCTCTCGGGTAGCGATGCCACCTGTTTTAATGCAGCTAACGGTTCGCTAACCGTCCAAATTGTTGGTGGTGCCAGCAACTACGATTACTACATCAGTAAATATGCCTATTACTATTTCGGGCCTTATCAACACATTGCCACACGCTTTGCACAATCTTCTGCTACAGCAACATTCAGTCCTCTGGATACCGGACGTTACTATGTGTTAATCCAGGATAATAATGGAGACTTTGCACAAGGAACTTTTACTATCCACGAACCTGCCACCTTGGCTGGAGGCACTCTGACCCTGGAAAAAAGTGTTACCTGTTTTGAAGATTACGATGCGGAATTAATGGCACATCCAACGGGTGGAGATGGAAATTACACATACCAATGGTATTACGATGCTCCCCTGCCTCCTGCCAATTATGTAAACACCGGTGTAACCACTCAAAGATACTCTACTGCCGGGCGCGGCAGGTACTACGCCTTAATTAACGACGGTCACGGTTGCGGCCCTGTAACCAGTACCTCCTTTACCGTATTTGAACTTTTGCCACCTACAGGCGATGTTCCCGATCAAACGCTATCCGTTTCGGGAACCAGCAACCCGGCCTGCGGTGCAGGAAACCAAGGCTCAATTTCCCTAACCGGGGTAGGAGGCTGGGCCGGTTATTCCTATTCCATTATTAACTCTTCGCTGGTAACCACCGGCCCTCAGGCGTCCAATTCCTTTAGTAACCTTCCTGCCGACACCTACCAAATTTGGGTAACCGATACCAAGGGCTGTACCAAACAGGGTACCAACGTAACGGTAAGCAGCACCACTCCGGCTACGGTAAATGCAGGTGGCGATGGCGCCACTTGCGAAAATGTGGCTTACAATTTGTCCACATCCATTCCGATTCCCACTCAAAGCAACACCGCATCTCTATCCTGGGCCGATGGTGGCGCCGGGGGATCTTTCAACAATGCGGCTGCCTTACTTCCCATCTATACTCCATCGGCGGGTTTTAGCGGAAATGTTACCTTAACACTCACCGGCACAGGAAATTCGCCCTGCCCTTCGGTGAACGATCCCATGACCCTTACGATAACCGCAGCTCCGGTGGTAGATGCCGGTTCCAATCAGGAAACCTGTAAAAACGTAGCCTTTAATCTGGCGCTATCCACCACTCCACCCAGCCAGTCGAATACCAGCTCGCTAAGCTGGAGCGATGGCGGTGCAGGAGGATCCTTCAGTAACGCCACCGTACTGCAACCCACCTATACCCCGCCCGTGGGGTTCAGCGGCAGTATTACCCTAACGTTGACCGGAAATGGTAACGGCACCTGTAATCCGGTGAACGATGCCATGACCCTTACCGTGACCTCATCACCAGTGGTAGATGCCGGTTCCAACCAGGAAACCTGTCAGAACGTAGCCTTCAACCTAGCGCTGTCCACCACACCGCCCAGCCAGTCGAACACCAGCTCCCTAAGCTGGAGCGATGGCGGTGCGGGAGGAACCTTCAGCAACTCCGCCATTATACAACCTACCTATACCCCGCCCGCCGGATTCAGCGGAAACATAACCCTTACCCTTACCGGGAATGGAAACGGTTCCTGTGCTTCAGTCAATGATGCCATGACCCTTACCGTAACCGCAGCACCCGCAGTGGATGCCGGTTCCAACCAGGAAACCTGCCAGAACGTAGCCTTCAATCTGGCGCTGTCCACCACGCCACCCAGCCAGTCGAACACCAGCTCGCTAAGCTGGAGCGATGGAGGTGCAGGAGGAACCTTCAGCAACGCCACCATATTGCAACCTACCTATACCCCACCGGCAGGTTTCAGCGGAAACATAACCCTTACCCTTACCGGAAATGGTAACGGTTCCTGTGCTTCGGTCAACGATGCCATGACCCTTACGGTAACCGCAGCACCGGTGGTAGATGCCGGTTCCAACCAGGAAACCTGTCAGAACGTGGCCTTCAACCTAGCGCTGTCCACCACACCACCCAGCCAGTCGAACACCAGTTCGCTTAGCTGGAGCGATGGCGGTGCAGGAGGTTCCTTTAGCAATGCCACAGTTTTACAACCTACCTATACACCACCTGTAGGTTTCAGTGGCAGCATTACCCTTACCCTTACCGGAAATGGAAATGGTACCTGTGCCTCGGTGAACGATGCCATGACCCTTACCGTTACAACCCGACCAACTGTTGACGCAGGCAGCAATGGCGAAACCTGCGAAAATACCGCCTACAACCTGGCTACCTCAGCTCCGGTACTTCCCAATACCAGTTCCCTGACCTGGAGCGATGGTGGTGCCGGTGGTACTTTTAGCAATACGCATGTTTTACAACCAACTTACACCCCTCCCGTAAATTTCGATGGTGTTATTACCCTAACTCTTACAGGTTATGGAAATGGTTCCTGTGCCCAGGCAAGCGATGCCATGACCCTTACCGTAACCAACGCTCCTATTGTGGTTGCCGGCGGTGATGGTCAAACCTGTGAGAATGTAGCCTACAATCTGAATACCTCCATTCCCCCTCCCACCCAAGCCAATACCAGTTCGTTTCTGTGGAACGACGGAGGTGCCGGAGGCTCATTTAGCAATGCAGCCGTACTTCGTCCCATCTATACCCCGCCAGCTGGTTTCAGCGGTTCCATCAATCTCACGCTTAATGGAACCGGTCAGGGATCGTGTCCTGCAGCAGGTGATTTCATGACCCTCACCGTAATAGCGAAACCAAGTGTTAGTGCCGGGGGCGACGGAGCAACTTGCCAGGGCGTGGCCTACAACCTGAGTACTTCGGTGCCGGTACCCAGCCAGTCGAACACCAGCTCCCTGAGTTGGAGCACTTTCAGCAATGCCACTATTTTGCAACCCTCCTATACCCCACCTGCCGGTTTCAGCGGTAACATTACCCTTACCCTTACCGGGAATGGAAACGGTTCCTGTGCTTCGGTGAACGATGCCATGACCCTTACCGTGACTGCCGCACCTGCGGTAGATGCCGGTTCCAACCAGGAAACTTGTCAGAATGTGGCAATCAACCTGGCACTGTCCACTACACCCCCCAGCCAGTCGAACACCAGCTCGCTAAGCTGGAGCGATGGCGGCGCAGGGGGTACATTCAGCAATGCAACCATCCTGCAACCTACCTATACCCCGCCTGCCGGATTCAGTGGCAATATTACCCTTACCCTTACTGGGAACGGGAACGGCACCTGCAACCCGGCTACAGATAATATGACCCTTACCGTAACACCCGTGCCAACCGTAGATGCCGGTGGTAATGGGGCAACCTGCCAGGGCGTGGCTTACAACCTAAGCACTTCGGTACCGGCGCCCAGCCAGTCGAACACCAGCTCGCTAAGTTGGAGCGATGGCGGTGCAGGAGGTACTTTCAGCAATGCTACCGCTCTGCAACCCACCTATACCCCGCCTGCCGGTTTCAGCGGCAACATTACCCTTACCCTTACCGGAAATGGTAACGGTTCCTGTGCTTCAGTGAACGATGCCATGACCCTAACTGTAACCGCAGCACCCGTGGTGGATGCCGGTTCCAACCAGGAAACCTGCCAAAATGTGGCGATCAACCTGGCGTTATCCGCTACACCCCCAAGCCAGTCGAACACCAGCTCGTTGAGTTGGAGCGATGGAGGAGCCGGAGGTGCTTTCAGCAATGCGACCCTGTTACAACCCACCTATACCCCACCCGCCGGTTTTAGCGGTAATATTACCCTTACCCTTACCGGGAATGGTAATGGTTCCTGTGCTGCGGTCAACGATGCCATGACCCTTACCGTAACCGCAGCTCCTGTGGTAGATGCCGGTGGAAATGGAGCAACCTGCCAGGGAGTAGCGTACAACCTGAGCACTTCAGCACCTGCACCCAGCCAGTCGAACACCAGTTCGCTGAGTTGGAGCGATGGAGGGGCTGGTGGTACTTTCAGCAACTCCGCCATTTTGCAACCCACTTATACCCCACCCGCCGGTTTCAGTGGAAGCATCACCCTTACCCTTACCGGAAATGGAAATGGTTCCTGTGCTGCGGTGAACGATGCCATGACTCTTACCGTAACCGCAGCTCCCGTGGTAGATGCCGGAGGAAATGGAGCAACCTGCCAGGGTGTGGCTTACGTCCTGAGTACTTCAGTACCGGCTCCCAGCCAGTCGAATACCAGTTCGCTGAGTTGGAGCGATGGAGGGGTCGGTGGTACTTTCAGCAATGCAACACTACTACAACCTACCTATACCCCGCCCGCCAGTTTCAGCGGCAATATTACCCTTACCCTCACCGGGAATGGAAACGGTTCCTGTGCTTCGGTGAACGATGCCATGACCCTTACCGTAACCGCAGCTCCCGTGGTGGATGCCGGTTCCAACCGGGAAACCTGTCAGGACGTGGCAATTAGCCTGGCATTGTCAGCTACCCCCCCGAGCCAATCGAACACCAGCTCCCTTAGTTGGAGCGATGGAGGAGCAGGAGGTACTTTCAGTAATGCTACTATTTTACAACCCACCTATAGCCCTCCTGCCGGCTTCAGCGGCAGCATTACCCTTACCCTCACCGGAACAGGCAACGGTACCTGTAACCCGGTGAACGATGCTATGACCCTTACCGTGACCCCCGAGCCCATGGTAGATGCCGGAGGAAATGGAGCCACCTGCCAGGGTGTGGCTTACAACCTGAGCACATCGGTACCTGTACCCAGCCAGTCGAACACCAGCTCCCTAAGCTGGAGCGATGGTGGTGCAGGTGGTACTTTCAATAGTGCAAGCGCTCTGCAACCCAGCTATACCCCACCAGCCGGTTTCAGCGGTAACATTACTCTTACCCTTACCGGAAATGGTAACGGTTCCTGTGCCTCAGTAAACGATGCCATGACCCTTACCGTAACTGCAGCACCCGTGGTAGATGCCGGTTCCAACCAGGAAACCTGCCAAAATGTGGCGATCAACCTGGCGCTGTCCACTACTCCGCCCAGCCAGTCGAACACCAGCTCCCTGAGTTGGAGCGATGGTGGTGCAGGTGGTACTTTCAGCAATGCGACTCTACTACAACCCACTTATACTCCGCCCGCTGGTTTCAGTGGCAGTATCACCCTTACCCTTACCGGAAATGGTAACGGTTCCTGTGCTGCGGTGAACGATGCCATGACCCTGACGGTAACTGCAGCACCCGTGGTGGATGCCGGTGGCAATGGCGAAACCTGCCAGGGTGTGGCCTATAACCTGAGCACTTCGGTACCGGTACCCAGCCAGTCGAACACCAGCTCTCTAAGCTGGAGCGATGGTGGTGCAGGTGGTACTTTCAGCAACTCCGCCATCTTGCAACCCACCTATACCCCTCCGGCCGGTTTCAGCGGGAACATTACCCTTACCCTTACCGGAAACGGAAACGGTTCCTGTGCCTCGGTAAACGATGCCATGACCCTTACAGTAACCGCAGCACCCGTAGTGGACGCCGGTTCCAATGAGGAAACCTGCCAGAATATGGCGATTGACCTGACTTTGTCTGCCACACCACCCAGCCAGTCGAACACCAGCTCCATAAGTTGGAGCGATGGCGGTGCAGGAGGTACTTTTAGCAATGCCACCATCCTACAACCCACGTATTCCCCGCCTGCTGGTTTCAGCGGTAACATTACCCTTACCCTTACCGGGAATGGTAACGGTTCCTGCAATCCGGCTACAGATAACATGACCTTGTCGGTAACGCCTCCGCCCATTATCGATGCCGGAAGCAACCAGGAAACCTGCCAAAACGTGGCCTTTAACCTGGCCAATTCTACTACCCGACCCAGCCAGTCGAATACCAGCTTCCTCTCCTGGAGCGATGGTGCTGCCGGAGGTACCTTCTCCAATCCGAACGTTTTACTTCCCACCTATACCCCACCAGCCGGTTTCACGGGTACCATCATACTTACCCTGGCCGGTAACGGGAACGGTTCCTGTCTGCCCACCAACGATTTTATGAGGCTTACAGTAACCCCTGAGCCCATAGTGAATGCCGGAGGCAACGGCGAAACCTGCCAGGGAGTAACCTACGATCTGAGCACTTCTGCACCGGCGCCCAGTCAGTCGAACACCAGCTCGCTGAATTGGAGCGATGGAGGTGCCGGAGGTACTTTCAGCAATGCCACCATCCTGCAACCCACCTATACCCCGCCAGCCGGCTTCAGCGGTAACATTACCCTTACACTTACCGGAAATGGAAACGGTTCCTGTGCTGCGGTCAACGATGCCATGACTCTTACGGTAACCGCTGCACCCGTGGTGAATGCCGGTTCTAACCAGGAAACCTGCCAGGATGTGGCCATTAACCTGGCATTTTCCGCTACACCACCCAGCCAGTCGAACACCAGTTCCCTGAATTGGAGCGATGGCGGTGCAGGAGGTTCTTTCAGCAATGCCACCGTTCTGCAGCCTACCTATACCCCACCCGCCGGCTTCAGCGGTAACATTACCCTTACACTTACCGGAAACGGCAACGGTTCCTGTGCTTCGGCGAACGATGCCATGACCCTTACAGTAACCGCAGCACCCGTGGTAGATGCCGGAAGCAATGGAGCGACCTGCCAGGGAGTAGCATACAACCTGAGCTATTCGGCACCGGCACCCAGCCAGTCGAACACCAGCTCGCTGAATTGGAGCGATGGAGGAACCGGAGGTACTTTTAGCAATGCTACGATTTTACAACCTACTTATACCCCGCCCGCAGGTTTCAGCGGAAACATCACCCTTACCCTTACCGGAAATGGTAACGGTTCCTGTGCTTCGGTGAACGATGCCATGACCCTTACCGTAACCGCAGCACCCGTGGTGGATGCCGGTTCCAATGAGGAAACCTGCCAGGATGTGGCGATCGACCTGACCCTATCCACCACACCACCCAGCCAGTCGAACACCAGCTCGCTAAGCTGGAGCGATGGTGGCGGGGCAGGAGGTACTTTCAGCAACGCCACTATTTTACAACCTACTTATACCCCGCCAGCTGGTTTCAGCGGCAGCATTACCCTTACCCTTACCGGAACTGGTAACGGTTCCTGTGCTTCGGCGAACGATGCCATGACCCTTACCGTAACCGCAGCGCCTACTGTGAACGCAGGAGGTGATGGCGAAACCTGTCAAGGTGTAGCTTACAACCTGAGCACTTCGGCACCGGCACCCACCCAATCGAACACCAGCTCGCTGAATTGGAGCGATGGAGGAACCGGAGGTACTTTTAGCAATGCTACGATTTTACAACCTACTTATACCCCGCCCGCAGGTTTCAGCGGAAACATCACCCTTACCCTTACCGGAAATGGAAATGGTTCCTGTGCTTCGGTGAACGATGCCATGACCCTAACGGTAACCGCAGCACCGGTAGTGGATGCCGGCACCAATGAGGAAACTTGTCAGGATGTGGCGATCGACCTGAGCCTATCCACCACAGCTCCCAGCCAGTCGAACACCAGCTCATTTAGTTGGAGCGATGGCGGTGCAGGAGGTACTTTTAGCAATGCTACGATTTTACAACCCACCTATACCCCGCCGGCTGGTTTCAGCGGCAGCATTACCCTTACCCTTACCGGAAACGGAAACGGTTCCTGTACCTCGGTGAACGATGCCATGATCCTGACCGTAACTCCAGGGCCTGCGGTGGATGCCGGAAGTGATGGAGAAACCTGTATGGATCAGGCGTATGACCTTGCCGGCTCGTCACCAAACACCAACCATACCAGTATTCTTACCTGGGATGATGGCGGTGCCGGAGGCGCATTCGACGATGCCAGTACCTTGGAACCCCTTTACACTCCCCCGCTGGGTTATACAGGAACCATTACACTTACCTTAACCGGCAATGGGAATGGGTCGTGCCTACCAGTGAGTGATGCACTCACTTTAACCGTGTTTACTCCACCTTCCGTGAATGCAGGAGGTAACGGTGAGGTATGCGAAGACGGTACCTATGCTCTGTTATCCAGTTTCCCGGCACCTTCGGAATTCAATGCGGCATCCATAAGCTGGAACGATGGCGGTGTTGGCGGAACCTTTAGCAATCCGAACATTCTCCTGCCAACCTATACGCCTCCTGCAGGCTATAGCGGTTTGGTAACTCTAACCCTTACCGGCACAGGAAATAGTACCTGCCCCCCCGTGAGCGATGCTATGACGCTGACCGTGACCGCAAAACCCAGCGTAAACGCCGGGGCCGATATTACACTTTGCTATGGAGATACCGTTTACCTCACAGGAACCGCTTCGGACTACCTCACCACCCAGTGGAGCACCGGAAGTGGCGATGGACTGTTCGATGATGAATTTGCCTTACAAACCTTCTATACCCCAGGTTTTGGAGATTTAAGCGGAGGTACGGTAACTCTCACTTTACGGGCAAACGGAATGGGATCCTGTGCAGATGCAACGGACAATCTGGATGTTACTATTCCACCGCAACTTATTGCAACCATTGGAGCACCAACGCCTTTCCTGATTGCAGCATCTACCCAAATTGAGGTTCGAATCGGAGTGAGCGAGCATGAACTGATCCAGGATTTAAGTTTCTATTTGCAGGATCCGGATGGAGTTCGCATTGCACTTTACGAATCCGATGGTGGTTTTGCCTGTAACTGGAACGATTCAGCCGATGTTACCTTTACCAACAACCCGACCGATCCCTTGCTGAATGCTTGTGTAGTTCCACCTTTCCCGGGTTCACCCGTTACCGGAACTTACCAATCGGCCAATGTATTCAATCCTATATTCGGTAAAGATCCAGCCAATGGAGCCTGGTCCATCGTGGTGACAGATAATGACCCATTCACCGTGGATCCAACCGTTGGATACCTTTCTGCTGCCCGAATTGCTTTTACCGATATCAGCACCATTACAGGTCTTTCCGAAACGGTGGAGTATCGTTCCGACGAGCTTCGTGTTCCCATTAACGAATATACGGTTGCCAATGCCCAAACGGTATACACCGCTCCCATTGGTTTGCGCACCAGCTGTTGGAATACCTGCGATGCTATGGCTCAGGTTACCGTTGCAGGAGGAACGCCTCCCTATAACACCTACACCTGGAGTCCATTGCCCGATGCAGGAAATGGGCGCGATACGGTACTTCTTTGCCAGGGCACCTACTTCCTGACTGTAACGGATAACCTGGGTTGCCAGAGTACCACCAGCGTGGTGGTATCTTCGCCCGACTCCATAACCATTACCCAGGTTAATGTAACCGATAGCATCGACTGCTATGGAGGCATGGATGGATCCATTGCTATTGAAGCTACAGGAGGCACCGGACCCATTTCGTATACCCTCCTTCCCGGCACTCCTTCGGAAGCACCCGGAAGCGGTTTGTTCACCGGTTTAACGGCTGGAACCTACACCATACGAATAGAAGATGGTTCTTCGTGTGCCAAGGATACGGTAATTAGTATCCGGCAACCTGCTGAGCTGCTGCTAACCTCAGCCACAGTTACCAACGCCGTATACTGTGCCGGCGATACCAATGGAATCATTCAGGCAACTGCCGGTGGAGGTACCGCTCCGTACACCTTCATCCTGGAACAAATTGCCGGTGCATCGGTGAGCAACACTACCGGTTTGTTTGTCAATCTTCAGCCGGGTTCGTACCGGATGCGCTTGACCGATTCGCACAGTTGCGATACGATGGACAGCGATACCCTGATTATCGGTATACCAATTCCGCTCACCATTGATACGGTTTTGAATGAAGCCATCCTGTGTAACGGATCCAGTGCCCCCATTGGCGTAGTGGTGAACGGCGGCAACCCCGACTATATGGTGGTATTCAACACCACCGATACCTTACGGTTGACCGATGTATACCCGGGTGTTCCGGACACTCTGATGGTGGATCTGCCCCATGGCGATTACAATATCGAAGTGGTGGATTCCCGAGGCTGTTACGAAGCATGGCCGGTAACCATAGTCCATCACGAACCCGCAGCCATCACCATAGACAGCTTGGAAATAGTGGATATTGCCTCAACCGGTTGTTACTACGATACCGATGGAGCCATTACCATACATGCCTCCGGAGGTGCAGGCACCTTGTTCTTTGCGGTGGACACCTTCAGCTACCGCGCCGACAGCGTATTTACCGGATTGTCCGCCGGCACTCATAGCGTACGGGTTCGCGACGCCAATCAGTGCGAGGTATCCATGGTAGCAGTAATTGATGGCCCTCCCGAACTGCGCATTATATCTGTGGAGATCATAGACATCGATGGTATCATTCCGGGATCGATCACCATTAACGCCGGAGGAGGAACTCCCTATCCGACGCCCAATGCATACGAGTATTCCTTTGATGGAGGGTTATCTTTTGGTACTTCCAACACCCTTACCGGAATAACCGATACCGGCAGCTACCACCTTATGGTACGCGATGCCAACCTGTGTATTGCCGAAATGGAGGTTGATGTACGTTTCCGCGTATTAGACATACGTTTTTCCGTACACGATGCCCTCTGCTTCGATCCGGTAAACCTCGCCCCCGGCGACCCGCGGGTAGGCTCGTGGCGTTTCTATTACGATGCAACTGCCACCGCTCCCTTTACCTTTTGGTGGAACAGCCAGAATGCCATTACCATTAACCCGGCACCGGGTGAAGATCACTTTGAATTGAGCCCGGCACCGGCAGGCGATTATGCCTTGCACATTCAGGATGCCAATGGCCGCTTCATCGACACAACCATCACCGTAGGTTCCCCGCCGCAGCTATATATCCGGCAGAAAAACAGTTCGGAAATTACCTGTAGGGAATACAACCTGGATGGTACACCGGGTTCTAACGGATATATAAACATTCGCACTGACGGTGGTGTGGGAGGTTATACCTACGACTGGACCGATATAGCCTCGAACGATTCCATTCGGGAAAACCTGACGGAAGGCACGTATGTGGTCACCATCCGCGACGCGAATGCCTGTGAAATATACGATACCACACAATTAATTAGTCTGGATACCTTAGACGCCAGCCTCACTCTGGCTCTGAGACGAGACGATAACACCTATGCATCAACCCCATCGAACCTGGCCACCTTATGCTATGGCTCAAAATGGACCGCCACAGGCGATTACAATATGAGTATGGATGTGGATATTACATGGGAGCCGGAAACCCTGTTTGAAGACAATAATTCCTTCCAACGCAACTTTACCGCAACCGAACCGGTAACCATCCGGTTCCAGGTGGCCAACGAACGCTGTATGGATTACGAAGAACGGATCCTGGAAGTGTACGACACGGTAGGAATGCAGATTACCGCAACGGTATATCGCATTGCCGACACGGTATTCAACCAGGTGAACACCGGACTGGAACTTGGAAGCAGCGAAGGTTTTATCGACTATTTGTGGCAAGCCCGTGATGATTTTAGTGCCGAAAACACCCAAACCACTATACTCACCACAACGGAGGATCAAATGATCGTAGTTCGAGGAACCACCCCCGATGGTTGCTACGAGAGGGATACCCTGTACCTGCGGATACGAAGACCTATCGGTAATTACTTCGAAGTATTTACCCCAAACAACGATGGGCACAACGACACCTGGGTGATACCAAATGCGGCCCAATACCCCGACCTGGAGGTGGTCATCTTCAACCGCTGGGGACAGCAGGTATACTACAGCAGCCCGTATGGTACCGATGAAAACCATTTCTTCAAAGGTATATCGCAGAAGAATGGTAAAGAACTGCCCATTGGCAGCTACTACTTCATTATCACCCCCAACGATAACGAACAAGAACCTGTTTCCGGAACCGTCACAATAGTGCGATAAATGAAAAAAAGACTCTTAATCCCTATACTCCTGCTCAGCTGCCTGCTAAGGGTTAGTTCACAAACTGACCCATTGTATACGCAGTTCATGACCAACCCCTACCTGATCAACCCGGCTTTGGCGGGTACCTATCCCTACTACCAGATTATTACCAACAGCCGGTTGCAATGGGTGGGACTCTCCGATGCTCCGGTCTCAAATGTAATCAGTATGTTTGGCCCCACGGTAACGCAACCTATGGGACTGGGTGGCTTCATTATGCACGACCAGTGGGGGCTTACCAGCAAAACCTCGCTGATTGGAACCTATGCCTATAACTATGCACTTGCCGAGGATCTGAAAATTTCAATGGGTCTGGCAGCCGGTATGATTCAGTTTAAAATTGATGGCAATGGCTCGATTGATGATATTGATGATCCGGTTTATAGTGGCCAGCAATACACCCAGCTGGCTCCCGATGCCAGCCTTGGAGTATACGTGTATTCCTCTATCTACCATGGAGGTATTGCCATGACCCACCTCATTGGAAACAAATTGAATATTGGCCAGGATACCGTAACGGATCTTTCGCGATTGACGCGCAACCTATACGTACACGGAGGCTATAAATACCTGGTTACTCGCGAGTTGGCCATTGAACCTACCGTTATTCTCCGAAAATCGCCGGCCACACCCATTCAAATTGATTTGGACGTTCGTGCCTGGTACGGAAAACGACAATGGGACAACACCAAAGTTTGGGGAGGCCTCTCGTTTCGCTCGCAGGATGCAGCTACCATTCTGGTTGGTTTGTCGTTCCAGCGGAAATACGAAATCGGCTTTTCGTACGACTTGGGCATCAACAAGCTGCGAACA
>QKEH01000085.1 GCA_003252385.1 Bacteroidota bacterium
TCGGTGTCCAGGGTGGGAGGTAGTGCACAAATCAAATCCATGAAGAAAGTGGCGGGTACCTTGAAACTTGACCAGGCGCAATTCCGCGAATTGGAGGCTTTCTCGAAATTTGGATCCGATCTGGATGCAACAACCATGTCCATTTTGGATAAAGGCACAAAGAACGTGGAGATCCTAAAACAGGGACAGTATCAGCCGCTTGCCGTAGAAAAACAAGTGGCCATTATTTACTGTGGGACCAAAGGTTTACTGGCGGGGATTGCTACCGATAAAGTGAAAGACTTCGAAAAGGAATATCTCGATTTTCTCGAATTCAAACACAAAGAAACATTGGAGTCTATTCGTGGAGGTAAATTCGATGCAGAAATAGAAAAACTGCTAACCGCTGTAGCCAAGGAAGTGGCAGAACGATACAAATAATACGCATTAATCGGAAATGACATGGCCAATCTGAAAGAGATACGTGTACGGATAGGATCGGTGCAGGGAACCAAACAAATTACCAGTGCCATGAAGATGGTTTCGGCAGCCAAGCTACGCAAGGCTCAGGACACTATTATTCAAATGCGTCCCTATGCAAAAAAATTGCAGCAGATACTTTTCGATTTAACCTCAAGCCTTGATTCTACACAGGATAACGTGTATGGGACAAACCGTGAAGTAAAGAAAGTTCTGATTGTGGCCATTGCTTCCAATAAAGGGTTATGCGGGGGATTTAACGCCAACGTGGCCAAGCAGGTTATTCAAATGCTCGATGATAAGTACCAAAGTCTTGGACGGGATCACGTGGATATTCTTGCCATTGGGAAGAAAGCGTCCGACCTCCTTACCGCTAAAGGGGTAGCTGTTAAGCAAACCAAACACGACCTGCTGGATAACATTACCTACGATCAGGTGCAACGACTGGCCATGGGAATTATGGACGCTTTTACTTCAGGAGCATACGATGAAGTTCGACTGGTATACAACCAGTTTCGCAATGCCGCATCGCAGGATTTGGTTCAGGAACAGTATCTACCCGTTCTGCCGCCTAAAAAGGATCGTTTTAGCGACAGTCACAGCGACTATATCCTAGAACCTTCCAAGGAGTACATTATTGAAAAGTTGATTCCAAAGACACTAAAAGTGCAGCTTTATAAGGCTTTTTTGGATTCGGTAGCATCGGAACACGGAGCACGAATGACGGCCATGCATAAGGCTACCGACAATGCGGCGGAATTGATCAAATCGCTGCAGTTGGAATATAATAAGGCGCGCCAGGCTTCTATCACCAAAGAAATTTTAGAAATTGTAGGAGGTGCTGAAGCGCTGAAAGGGTAGGATTCCAATACTACCTGAACATGCTATGCCCGTTGTGAATCCAACGGGCTTTTTCACATATAAGAAGGGAATAGGTTGCATGGAGGATGCTGCGGTAAGTCAACGGGGACAAGGTTGTAAGAAGCAGAGGCTTTTGGGGTTGGGGGTTGGAACGGCAAAGTGTATAGGTTGCCATTCTGTATGGTGGGGTTCGGATCAGTTGCTTACCGGACTTCTTTATGGAACCATCTTTGAAAAGATAGTTTTTCTGGAAGAAGTCACTGCGGTTAGAAGTTCCATTTTAGCTGCAGAAAGGCATAATTCCGGGAAGCCTTCCCCCAGACAGGTGAGTGATTCTCCTGAAAATGAAATGTAAACAACTGGTAGTAGGTAGCCAGTGATAGGTTGTCGTACAGGGAAAGTTCAAGGCTTGGGCTCATGTAAAAACCTCGTAAATGGTTGTCATAAAAGTACATGCCACCGAAAGATCCGGTCAGTATTGGAATGATGGGGTAACTTATCTGGGTAAAGAGATTGTACCGGGTAAATGCCAGCGTCTTTATGGACTGTGTCACCCCGTACAGGTTAGTTAATGAGCCGGAAAATTGCACATTATCCACAAAGTAGAATTCGAACATCATGCCCAGTTCGTTTGCCAGGGTATAATCGATTGTGAAACTGCTGAGGAACTGATCCTTTGAAATGGAATTGTTCCGCAGTGTTTTAAAATAACTGGCCTCGCCACGCAGGCTTACAGCACCCAAGCCTCCTGAGAAACCCAGTCCAAGCGCCAGGTCATTATCGTCCCAGTTTATAGACGGCACGGAGTCGCTGGCCCTCAAACAATTTGAATGGGAATAGTAGCCTGCCATTATCTGCATTTCCACATTCCATTGGGTAAATTTGTACAGGCCGGCGCCGGTGATATTGCCCGCACTATCCACTTTGGCAGCTATTTCTGCAGACGAATTGTAGTTGGGATAGTATTGAACCCGTACGGCATCGGCTCCGGGTCGTTCGGGGTAGTCAAAATCGAAGAAATTATAGGTATTGAAAATATTGTTGGGGTTCCAGACAAAAGTCTGACCCCAGTTGATGCGTTGCCGCCCTACGGTTATTTCCAGTTTGTTGTGGGTGAATTGCAACCAGGCCCGGTCAATGCCGGAGGAGAAGAAAAGATGGTTATTGGATCCAATCTGACCGGTAAGCGGCAGCGCATAGTTCTCCCGGGTAAAGCCTGTTGTTTCCTTGCTGGTATCGAAAAAACGGGTGTGCATAAACTGGTTTCTGAGTTGAAGCGAGCCGCTAAGAGAACTCGTTGGATACCAGTAGATGTTGAATCGGTTGTGTACCAGCCCTTGCTCCAGCCAGTCATCCTTAGCCCAGGAAGCTGCCGGCAGTGTGGATACATAGCCACTTACTTCCATTTTTTCTTCCTGCGCGAAGTTATGGGCTTCTCCAGTCAGCAGCAAGAGCATGCTTCCGATTAATTGATACACTTTCACCCGATGCCCTCCTTTTTAGGAAAAAACTGATAGCGTAAGAAGAGCAGGGGAGCGGCCAGTTGAAAGAACAAGATGGTATTGATTGTCAGATCGAAAAGCACCCCATAGTACAACGAAGAACCATTATCGATTATGAACCACGCCAGGATGGGGTAAAAGATGCTACGCCAGGCCCATTTTTTCCGTTGTTTGAAGGCATGGTTGGCTATATACAGCATGGTTCCGCTCCAGGATATGGAGATTATTGCGATTATTGGAACCATCCATTGCTTTAAATGGTGGAGTTGCTCAGTAGTTAAGCTGTGCCTGCGAAAAGCTTGTTCAAATTTATGGTCGATGAATTCGGTAGGCCCCCAGTAGTACAATACCGGAAAGAGTACCCCGGCGAAAATCATGAGCAGCATGGTGATTTTTAACCAGCGGGTCCAGAATATTTCTGCAGTCATTCTATTTCTTGTTTCAGGTTAGAACAGTAAGGGATTCTGATTAGTGGATCGCTTTTACTTCGTCACTTATAATTTTACCATCTTCGAGAGTGATGACGCGATGGGCTTTTTTTACCACGCGGGCATCGTGGGTGGAGAAGATGAAGGTAATTTTTTCTTCCCGGTTCAGCTCTTCCATAATGTCGAGCAGGTTTTCGGTCGAGTTAGAATCGAGGTTAGCGGTGGGTTCATCGGCAAGGATAAATTTTGGTTTCGATGCCAGGGCACGTGCTACGGCAACACGTTGTTGCTGTCCGCCGGAGAGTTTGGACGGACGACTGTCGAGACGGTCGCCCAATCCAACGGCTGTTAGTAATTCTACAACCCGTGTTTCGCGCTCCTTTTTGGGTATCCCCTGCATTTGCAGGATAAATTCGGCATTTTCTTTGGCGGTAAGAACGGGTATCAGGTTATAGGCCTGAAAAACGAAACCGATGTTATAGAGTCTAAAATCGATAAGTTGCGACCCCTTGAGAGAGGCCATGTTGGTGCCGCCAATGTGAATCTCGCCCGATGTGGGGGTATCAAGGCCACCCAGCATATTGAGCAGGGTGGTTTTTCCGGAACCTGAAGGCCCTACAATGGCCGCAAATTCGCCTTGCTCAAAGCTTAGATTTACGCCATTTACCGCATGCACTTCCACCTCGGAATCGGTGTAGGTCTTGGTAATGTTTTTAATATCAATGACTTTCATAATTCGTTTTTTCAGATTGCTAAATATCTATTCGGATGGCATCGGCCGGGTTCAATTTCAGTGCTTTATAAGCCGGATACAGCGACCCCAGAAAACCCGTAAGCAGCACCATTAGGGTTATGCGTATCAGCATATGGCTTTTCAGTATGGGATACACCATGGTATCATAGCCCATACTTTCGTAAGCAGCGGCCCATCCCCAATGGGTCAGGTCGATACCCTGATGGCTAAGATACAGGGTTAGTGCTCCACCGATCAGAATGCCGGCTACGCCACCGGTTAATGACAGTACCATGGTTTCGAAGGTGATCATGCCGAAGATTTTCTTTTTGTTCATGCCAATCGCCATGAGCATGCCCAGTTCCTTGCGCCGTTCCAGAACAGCCATAAGCATGGTGTTGATGATGCCAAAGAGCAGGGCAAACAGGATGATACCCATAAACACGTACATGGACACATCCATCGATTCTTCCACCAGGCCAACTTCGGGCATGAGCTCCCGCCACGATTGAACCTCCAAATCGGGTCGTTGCATTTGCAGCGCACTCATGGTAGCATCCAGTGTAGTACTGTTGTTCAGAAAAATCGCTATTTCGTGGGCGTGATTGGGGGGTATTCCGGCGAGGGTTTCCAGATCGGTGCTTCGCACAAAAGCAGTGATTTCATCGTAGGCCGGGTTGGTGGTCCGGTAGATTCCGGTTACGCGAAACGAGGCGTACATCATTTCACCTTCGGTGTTTTGGAGGGTGACTACCAGCTTTGATCGGTTTTTAATATTGAGTTGTTGAGCGAGTTTTTCTCCAATCAGAATGGGATTCCGATTCACTCCTTCCAGGTAGCTCCCTTCAACCACGCGGTTGTGGATGTCGGTTATCCTTTTTTCGTCTTCGGGATGAATGCCTACCAACCGAACTCCCGAACCGCTTTCGGCCGATGAGATCATCGCATTGACCAGGGTACGGTTGGATGTGTGTTTCACGGCAGGCAGACGGGAAATGTCAAGAGCCAGAGCGGTGGCATTGGCAATACTGTTTTTACTATCGGGGTCGATGAGGTACTTTTTTTGGTGGATTTGCAGGTGCGACACTTCGGTGGAAATAGCCGTTTCGATTCGCTGTTCGACCATGCCATAATAAAAGGCCATGTTAAATACACCAGCGAAAATCCCCAGGGCTATGGCTGTCAGAATAACTGCGCTGCGAACCTTGTTGCGCCAAATATTTTTCCAGGCTATTTGTAGTAACATAGTTATCGATAGTTTAGGTTAAGCCCGTAGTGACTTGGTTAGTTTCAGGTTCAGCGCCTTGAGTACCGGGTACAGGCTTATAATCAGGGTGATGATGAAAACGATGCTGATTTGACGGATGAAAATGATGCTGTTACCCGAGAAGTACAAAGCCGCTTCAATGCCGAAAGTTTCATAGGATTTGGCTACCTCGGAGGGCAAAGGGATAGGATGTTTCACGAAATATGCAATTAATGGCATGCTAAAGGCAAAGCCAACCGCAACGCCAATAAGCCCAAGATACAGGGTTTCCAGTAATAAAATGGTAGCCAGGCGGCCCTTTCGCATACCCACCGCCACCATCACTCCCAATTCGCGTTTTCGTTCCGAAACCATCATAATAACCGTACCAAAAATTCCGAAGGCGATAATCAGATAAAGAATAACCTTCATGACTACTCCCCCGGAACGGTCGGCATCAATCATTTGTTGGATTTCGGGTTGAATTTCGTTCCAGGATTTTACCGAGAAGCGGGAACCCAGAGTTTGGGCTATCTGGCTGTGGACTTCGTTGGTGAGATCCTGATTTTCGAGCAGAATGACCACTGAGGTGGCCCGGTCGTATGCAGAAAAGAATTCGCGAGCACGGGTTATATCGATATAAGCCCCAAGATTATTCAACTGAGGAGAGGCAAAGCGGATGATGCCTTTAACGGGGAACAGTCCGGCAGCGCTGGCACCGTGATACCCTTGGCTGATCAGTACCAAAGTGTCGCCCAGTTGGGCGCCCAGGCTTTTGGCTACGTTGGAAGTCAGCAGCAGTCCGTCATCATGGGGTTTCAGATAAGCACCGGTGTCAATCCAGTGCGAGAGGTTGGTAATTTCATTTTCTCTTACCGGATCAATACCAATAAGAGCGCCTCCTCTGGTTTGGTCGCCCACCGAAAGCAGGGTGAACGATTCCAGCCTTTCGGCGTAGCGGGTAACTCCGGAAGTTTGTGAAATTACCTGAAGCAGGGTATCTGTGGGTATAAAGGTATTGTTGATGGTCTTTTTCTCCCAGTAATCGGGGTGGTGCACCTGTAGGTAACCGGTGTAGAATTTCACCACATTATCAATCATTCTGGAGTAGGTACCCTCCTGCATCGAGGTCATAATGCTGGAAAGAAATACGGCGACAACAATGGCCAACACCGTTATGACAGTGCGGGACTTGTTTCTCCAAATATTTCTCCAGGCAACTTTTGAATAATTCATGGTTTGAAGTTTACAGTAAAAAGTGATACTTCCATGGATTTAAACCAGACGATGCACGTACCCTTTCTATCTCAGACTTTTCATATTCTGAAGGGAAAAGAAGCTATCGTTGATCGGTGCATTGAATTGGATACTTTTTAGGGTAACCACGGTTTTCTGGTTCTTCTCATCGGCAGGTATTATTTCGTAAACGGTCGGGATAACCCGTCCGTCCATGGCTTTTACTTCTTTTCCCAGCTCGGTTTTTACCAGGTAATCTTCTTCATCGTAATATTCTGCTTTGAGGATGTTATCATTCTGTTTGGTAATCCAGAAAAAAATTTTACCCCAAACCACCGGGGCATCCTCGTGAGGGATGAGTTCTATTCGGTAACAAGCCACTCCTTCCAACTGATCTTCGCCCAGGAGCGTGTGGGTATAATCCACTACCACCGAACGTTGATTTACCATGTCGTCGTTGGTGTAGTCGGAACCCATCCATCCCTGCGATAACATGGAAGGAGGCAGTTTAATGGTTCGGCTGATGGTGGGATTCCAGTTCCACATTTCCCGACCCACTTTTAAAAACGATTGTCCCTTGTCCTTGGCAGGTGCTGTGATGAGAACCATGGAATTTTCCGTACCCTTGCTCCAGCTCTTAAATTCGATGGTGCGCTCCCAACCGGGGCGGATTATTTGCATGCTCATGGTACTGATACCTGAGCTCTCGCCTCGCATCTTGGCATCGGCACGGGTAACAATTTCGGTTGCATTTTGTGCCGGCAGGGTGGTTGAAAAGAGTCCCCTTGCAATCAGTAGCACCGCTGCTAAAACTATAGTTTTCTTCATCATAGTAAGTACTTGGTGTATGGTTTACCCTGGTTCTGCATGGCTAAGGTACCCGATTAGATCATGGTGTATAGACGTTCTTTAATTTTTTGAAGGGGAAAATGGTGAGGATCCAGCATGTAGTGGAAACAGATGCCATCCAGGAAGGCCAGAATCATGCGGGTGTCCACTTCGGGGTCTGACGATCCGCGTTGTTTGAAATAGTTCTGAAGGATGACCATAAAAGGATTCAGTGTTTCCATGAACTGCTCCATAACCAGTGCCATAACCCGGGGTTGCATCATCACGGCGAAATACAACTGCCAGTATTTAATTTTGGAGTGAAGCAGGTTAAAGATTTCGTCGATAAAAAAACGCACCTCCTCATAGGTCAGTATCCCATCCTTATTTGGATCAAAAATTTGAGTGATTTCACTCAGACCCTCCAGAATAATTTCACGAATCATCACTTCCTTACTCTCGAAGTAATTGTACAGCAAGCCTTTGGAAATTCCTGCCTTTTGGGCTATTTTGCTGATGGAAGCATTCTGAAAACCTTCTTCGAAAACCACCTCGAGGGCAACCCTTTTAATTTGCTCCTTGCGTTCTTCGCGTATGGCTTCAAATTGTTGCTCAGTTCGTGGCGACATGACTGTTGATTTACCGTTTTTGCCGGAGGAGTCGTTCGATGCTAGTAGGCTGTTTGGCGGGCAGATCTCATCGATAGGCTTCCGTCAGACATGAATACATTCGGAAGTGAAACGCTCCACCGATACTTATGATTGAACGTTCGGTCAAATATAAAACATTTAAAAAGAGAAGTCAAGGGTTTTTGGGAGTTTTTTGGATGGGTACATTATTGTGAAGGGAGTCATACTTGTATATGTAAGGGCATAGAAGTGGGAAGGCACCATTGGAAGGTTTATGTATGGTTTGGTTAACGTTGAATGAGGGTCGCAGGTTAATTTCTGATAAGGAGAAGTGAAGAACAGGAGGTGAAGCGGATCTTTTAATTCTATCTGCTACGTATCCAGTCAGTTGGCAAACCAACCTTCTAACGGATTCTCAACTTACCTGGGATCCTAGCCAAGCGATCCCGAATCACTTCAGATTTTCGGAAAACAAAAAAGGCCAACCGTAGTTGACCTTTTTGTTGTCCCACCAGGATTCGAACCTAGACTGAGTGGACCAAAACCACTAGTGCTGCCGTTACACCATGGGACATTTTCGAGGTGCAAATATATAAATTATTTTTATTGGCCAAAGATTTTTTCTTCTGAATATTGGCAGATTTCCGGGAAGGCTTGCAACCGGCAAAAATGCTTACTTTATCAGATAGCGCCAGGGTTTCGAAACCCAGGGTTCACCGGCATAATCTATCCCGATTCGTGGGGTGGTTCTGTAAGGCAGGCAAACACCCGGGTCAAAAAGTTGGATCCTATCCGAAAAACCCAGTTGCTCTCCATAATAACTTTTATCAATGCCCAGATACCGGGTTAATTTTCCCGGGCCGTTAAGGCCTTCGATCCCCCGGATAAGAACGGCTTCGGGGCTATCGGCCTGGCCACAAACAATATTTAGCATCCAGTACATACCATATATTAAGTATATATATAGGTGTCCACCCTCGTGGTACATAATCTCCGTACGAGGGGTGCGGCCTTTGCTCGCATGGCAGGCCAAATCTTCTTCTCCCCGATAGGCTTCCACTTCGGTAATCAGGGCGCGGTGTTTGGGAGTGGCCAATACTTTCCCCAGTAATTCGGGAGCCACCTGCAGCACATCCCGTTGAAAGAAACTAGCCGTTAGTTGGAGCATGGCCTGATTTGCTTGAGGGAGGAGCAGCATATAAAAACAAGGTGTAGAAGAACGCAAAAAAGGATGCCCCAACATGGGTTTCCAAAGTGTCTTCGTTAAGCATGGAGAGGAGCCCGATCAGAAGAAACATCGAGAAGAGGTAATAGGAGTAGCGCTTTTCAAAATAAGGAGGCAAAATCAGAGCCAGCATAATGAGCGTAAAACCGATCAGGCCAAAAGTACTCAAAAATGTAAGTAGTTGATTGTGTGTTCGATGCTGTAGATGACGAAGTAGGAGGCTGGCATCTATGCGATATTGGTGCTTAAAGGCATCATCGATATCGCCGGTTCCAATGCCAAGCAGAGGATGGGCTTTAAATATTCTCCATCCCGTTTTTACATATTCGAGTCGCTGGATCACCGACAACTCGTTCGGGTTACCCGTGGATCGGTACCAGTTCAGTTCCCACAGTAGTTCGTAGAGTCGTGGGTAAATGGAAAATTTATGTTTGTATATGCAGTTCGGAACCCCATTTTCTATAAGGGCAATGTCTTCATTGCTGAGTTGGGCAACGCCGGCTGAATCCTTACGCACGCCTATGGATGCCAGATACCGGATCAGGGTGGTTCGGATATCCTGTCCCTTTTCATCAGATTGACCATAGGGAATCGTGCTGCGTGTATTCCACTCCTGTTCCAGTTCGGGATAGCACACATAGATCCAAACCCGGTGGCCATTTTCATATACTTCTGCATCTTCGATATGTGAGTAAGGTCTGCCCGAGGAGGTCTGCATTTCATAAGGTTTTACTTCGGTATCATTTCTTGCATTGAATCGTTTTATAGCATAATTTCCGTATAGAACTATACCTGAAAGAATCAACAACGATAGGAGACCTAAAAGGATCAGGGATTTTCGGTTGCGATGTTCAGCTGCCCACCAGAACAGACTAAAGGGAATCACAACGAGCAATACCACAATGCCGGTGAATGCTTTTAAGAAGAAAAGGTAGCAAATGAACCATAAAGCCAGTATCGGGTAGAGTTTCTTCTCTAAGGGTGAGCTCATTTCCTGGTCTATGGCAAGCCAGTAAAAAAGAATACCCAGGCAAACCACCAAAATCAGGGAGAAGCGAATGTGTGAAATGAAGGGTGATGCGTTACGGGGATCCACCAATTCGATATTGGAAAACCCCAATAATATATAGGTCGAAATGAGCGTTGCAACTAATACCGTAGCCAACAGCAGGTTCACTATAACTTTAAATTCATTCCGAGTGAGTGCCGGCGATGTACCATAAATTAGGGGAAGGGCAATCAGGGGCAGTTTAATACGCAAATCGTGCCAGGCATAGTTGAAGTTGGACGTGTAGAGCAAACCGGTAACATGCACCAAATAAAGTGTCAGAAATATGCCAATGGATTTTCGTTTGCGAAGAAGCTGAAGTTTATGGCTAAAATCCCCCTCGGCTAACCAATTCATGGCCAGAAGAATAATTCCCAGGCTAAGCAGGAAGTAGGACACCGGCAATCCAATACAAAGTAACGCTGTACTAAAAAGGTAGAGGGAATGATGTATCTTTCTGGCTAGCATAAACCGGTTTTAACCCTCCAATATAGAGTAAAGCATTTAAAACCGGGCACTATATTTCATGAAAATATTCACCCACAAGCGAAAGGAAAGTCAAATGCTTGAAGGCCTGATTTATGGGTTTTTAATCCTTCGAATAAATTAATTGAATATACATTTGCGTATGTCATAAAAATAATTGTATTTTTGCACTCCACAAATTCTAGGTGGTATATAACAGAGTCAGATATAAATAAAATACATCGAAAAGTGGATACACTGAGTTATAAAACAAAGTCGGCAAATAAGGCAACGGTAAACAAGGAGTGGTATGTTGTTGATGCGACAAATGAAGTATTGGGTCGTTTGGCTGCCAAAGTAGCCCTGGTGTTGCGCGGCAAACATAAAACCAGTTATACGCCTCATGTAGATTGTGGCGACAACGTGATTATAATCAATGCGGATAAAGTTCGTTTTACTGGCGACAAGCTGGCGCAAAAGGAGTACATTCACTACACGGGTTATCCCGGAGGTCAGCGTGCTGAAACCGCAGCTCATTTAATGAACCGCGATTCGCGCAAAGTTATCGAAAATGCGGTGAGAGGAATGCTTCCAAAAAACCGACTGGGAAGTGAGCTTTTCAGAAATTTATACGTGTATGCCGATGCAGCACATTTGCAGGCCGCACAACAACCCAAAGAACTTAATTTAAATACCATTAAATAATTGCTATGGAAGCAGTAAACGCGCTTGGAAGACGAAAAGCCGCAGTTGCACGTGTGTATGTTAACGACGGAAAAGGCAGCATCACTATTAATAAGCGTGATGTAAAGGAATATTTCCCTCTCGAACAATTACAATATATCGTAGGTCAACCCCTGACCCTAACCAACAACGACGGTAAATTCGATATTAATATCAATTTGTACGGCGGAGGCATTAAAGGACAGGCCGAAGCAGTACGTTTGGCCATATCCCGCGCCCTGGTGAAAATTGATCCGGAAAATAAAGACATACTAAAAACAAATAAAATGCTTACCCGCGATCCCCGAGAGGTGGAACGTAAGAAGCCCGGCCGTCCAAAAGCCCGGAAACGCTTCCAGTTCAGTAAGCGCTAGGTTCTTATTTTGTTTAGTATCTAAACTTTGCAGACTCCTTCGATGAGGGCTACTGCAAAGTTGATTTATTCAGAATGTAAACAAGTTAGTATTATGCCACGAACAAATTTTGATGAATTATTGGATGCAGGTGTACACTTTGGGCACCTGAGAAGAAAGTGGAATCCCCACATGGCGCCTTACATATTCATGGAGCGCAATGGAATCCACATTATCGACTTGCACAAAACCATTGTTAAACTCGATGAGGCTTGTGCAGCGGTAAAGCAAATCGCCAAATCGGGACGTAAAATCCTTTTTGTTGCCACCAAAAAACAGGCAAAGGATATTGTAGCCGACCGGGTGAAAGAAGTAGGTATGCCGTTTGTTACGGAGCGCTGGCCGGGAGGAATGTTAACCAATTTCCCTACCATTCGCAAAGCCGTTAAAAAAATGTCTACCATTGATAAGATGGCTACCGATGGTACTTTCGATAACATGTCGAAACGTGAAAAACTGCAAGTTACCCGTCAGCGTGCCAAACTGGAAAAGAACCTTGGTTCTATCAGCGATCTGACCCGTTTGCCCGCGGCCATGTTCATAGTAGATATTTCGAAAGAACATATCGCTTTACGCGAAGCAGCCCGTTTGAATATTCCCGTTTTTGGTATGGTTGACACCAACTCCGATCCGAATACCGTGGATTTCCCCATTCCTGCTAACGACGACGCATCCAAATCAATCAAGCTGATTGTGGACAAAATATGCGAAGCCATTCAGGAAGGTTTGGAAGAACGCAAACTGGAACGCGATAAAGAAGGCCCTTCCAAAGAAGAAAAAGGTGACGACAGAAAGTCGGGCCGGAAAGCCGCTGCTCGCAAACCTGTGGAAGTAGAGGAAGAAGAGGACGCCGATGAGGAGGAAGATGAAGAGGAGGACGATAGCGATCTGGACGCAGATTTGGACGACGATACCGAAGAATAAACTTAATTAACTGAAAAATTTACCAAGCAAATGGCTCAAATAAGTGCTGCAGACGTAAGCAAACTTCGTAAAACTACCGGTGCCGGTATGATGGATTGTAAAAAAGCGCTTCAGGAAGCTGAAGGTGACTTTGAAAAAGCAATTGAAATAATCCGTAAAAAAGGACAAGCAGTAGCCAACAAGCGCGCCGACCGTGATGCCGCAGAAGGTGCTGTAATTGCAAAAACCAATGCCAATGGTACCATGGCAGCCATGATCGTTCTCAACTGCGAAACCGATTTCGTTGCCAAGAATGACGACTTTGTAGGTTTAGCTCAAAGTATTCTGAATAAAGCCGTTGAAAAAAATGTAGCGGATCTGGAAAGTCTGAAACAACTGGAGTTGGATGGTAAAACCATTGCCGATATCATTGTGGAGCAAATTGGAAAGATAGGTGAGAAGATTGATCTGGCATACTACGAAAAAGTAGAGGCCGGGAAAACGGTAGCCTATATCCATCCGGGCAATAAGCTGGCCACTGTGGTAGGCTTTAACAAATCGACCGACGATCAGGTGGCCAAAGATATCGCCATGCAAGTGGCTGCAATGGCTCCCATAGCGGTGGATCAGGACGGTGTTTCTGCTGAGATTATTGCCAAAGAAAAGGAAATTGGTCGCGAGCAAGCTCTTCAGGAAGGTAAACCGGAAAATATGGTAGATAAAATTGCCGATGGTAAAGTAGCTAAATTCCTGAAAGAAAACACCTTGTTAAATCAGGAGTTCACTAAAGAAGCTAAAAAAACTGTACGTCAGTACCTGCAGGAAAACGACAAAGATCTGACGGTAACCTCATTCCTACGGTATTCCCTAAACGCCTAGAGAATGTCTTATTCAAAAAAGAGGGAGCTCATTCGGGCTCTCTTTTTTTTTGGCATCAACTGAAATACAATTATCTTCGTTCACAAACTTGCAACTATGTTAAAATACAAAAGAATACTTCTTAAGCTTAGTGGAGAAGCTTTAATGGGAAATAAACCATCCGGTATTGATGAAGAACGATTAATGGATTACGTTAGCCAGATCAAAGAAGTGTCGGACATGGGCGTTGAGATTGGTATTGTGATTGGTGGTGGCAATATTTTTCGAGGTATGTCGGGACAGGCAAAGGGTTTTGATCGCATTAAGGGCGATTATATGGGCATGTTGGCTACGGTAATCAATGGTTTAGCCATCCAGTCGGCCTTGGAATCGGTAGGCACAAAATGCCGACTGCTTACGGCGGTGGAGATGTCGCCGGTGGGTGCGCGTTATACTCCCAAACGTGTGAACGATGCTTTTGAAAATGGAGAGGTCATTATTTTTGGTTTCGGAACCGGAAATCCGTTTTTTACCACAGATACTGCAGCAGCACTTCGGGCCGTTGAGCTTCGGGCAGAGGTATTACTGAAAGGTACCCGGGTTGACGGAGTATATACTGCCGATCCCGAGAAAGATCCGTCCGCTACCCGATTCAGCAAAATAACCTTTACCGAAGCCTATGAAAAGGGGTTGAAAATTATGGACTTAACGGCCATAACTCTATGTACGGAAAACAATATGCCCATTGAAGTTTTTGACATGAACAAGTCAGGCAATTTGAAACGATTGGTGCAGGGTGAGGCAATAGGTACTTTGGTGTACAAAGGCTAAGCTTTTAGGATGCTTGTTGCATCGGAATATTTTTTATTTTTGCTTTTATTATAACCAAGAAAAACATGGAAGAAGAAATTCAATTATACCTCGACGACGCTCGCGACAGCATGAAAAAAGCCATTGGCCATCTCGAAGAAGAATTGCTGCGTGTGCGGGCAGGAAAAGCGACTCCTGGCGTGCTGGAAGGTATTTTTGTGGATTATTACGGATCGCAAACTCCGCTTAGCCAAGTTTCGAATGTATCGACCCCCGATGCCAAAACCATAGCCATACAACCTTGGGAGAAAAACATGATTGATCCGATTGAAAAGGCTATTATGGCTGCCAATATTGGACTCACCCCGGTGAACAATGGCGAAATTATTCGATTGAATGTACCTCCCTTGACTGAAGAACGTCGGAAAGAATTGGTGAAGAAGGTGAAAGTACTGGGCGAAAATACTAAAGTAAGCATTCGCAATGCCCGTCGCGATACGAATGAAGCCTTCAAGCAAATGAAGAAGAATGGCCTTTCCGAAGATCAGGAAAAGGATGCCGAAGCCAAAGTTCAGGACATGACTAATAAATATACCGAAAAGGTGGATGTCCTGATCAACGACAAGGAAAAGGATATTATGACCATTTAAGGCATTGTACTGCAGTTTTTGCTCAAAATACTTAGAGCCGGAATGAAGATAGTTTTCATTCCGGCCTTTTTTTTGGTTTCACGGATAGAACTATTCCAAAAAAAAAGGAATAGTTCTATCTTTAGTAGATAGCATCTGAATCCCGATGACATGACAAAACCTATCATTGTAAAGGAGGATCCCTGGTTGGATCCTTATGAAAACATTATCCAACTCCGATACGAGGCTTGTTTAAACCGGAAACGGGACATAGAAAAAAGCAACGGGTCGCTAAAGGAATTTGCATCCGGGCATCTGTACTACGGATTGCATGCTACGGAGACGGGCTGGGTTCTCCGGGAGTGGGCACCCCATGCAACGGCGCTGTATTTAATTGGAGAATGCAACCAGTGGACGGAAAAACCGGAATATGCGTTCGAAGCTCTTGCGGAAGGCAATTGGCAACTGCGGTTGGAAGCAAGTGCTTTAAAGCAGAAACAACATTTTAAACTTAAGGTGTACTGGCATGGCGGTTACGGAGAGCGGATCCCATCGTATGCATACCGCTGTGTACAGGATGAGGTAACCAAAGTGTTCGATGCGCAGGTTTGGCTGCCGGGTCAGTACCCATGGAAAGCATTGCAATGGGCCAATACGCACCAACACCCCATTATATACGAGGCTCACATTGGTATGGCAACGGAAGACGAGCGGGTAGGAACCTACAAAGAGTTTCGGGAGCTGGTTTTGCCGAGAATTGTGAAGGCCGGCTACAATACCATTCAACTTATGGCTATTCAGGAACATCCTTATTATGGTTCATTTGGGTATCACGTGTCCAACTTTTTCGCTGCTTCTTCCCGGTTTGGCACTCCGGAAGAACTAAAGGAACTTATTGATGCAGCTCATTTAGAAGGAATAGCTGTGATTATGGATCTGGTCCATTCGCACTCTGTTAAAAACCAGATCGAAGGGCTGGGGCTTTTTGCCGGAGATCCCGCTCAATATTTCCATGGAGATCATCGACGTGAGCATGTGGCTTGGGATTCACTCTGTTTCGATTATGGAAAAGACCATGTGCAGCACTTTCTGTTGTCCAACTGTCGTTTTTGGCTCGAAGAATATCGTTTTGACGGCTTTCGCTTCGATGGTGTAACCAGTATGCTATATTACGACCACGGTTTGGAACGCGGCTTTAATAATTACGATGCCTATTTCGATGGGGGACAGGATGGTGATGCGTTGATATATCTAACGCTGGCCAACGAACTGATCCATGAAGTGAACCCGTATGCTATTAGCATTGCCGAAGAGATGAGTGGCATGCCCGGATTGGCTGAACCCATGGAAAAAGGAGGAATGAGTTTTGATTACCGATTGGCCATGGGGATACCCGATTATTGGATAAAACTAATCAAGGAACGAGCCGATGAAAACTGGAATGTGAATGAGCTCTACCACGAGCTCACCAGTCGACGAGCCTACGAAAAAACCATAGCCTATGCGGAGTCGCACGACCAGGCATTGGTAGGGGATAAAACCATTATATTTCGGTTGCTGGATAAGGAAATGTACTGGCACATGGATAAAGCCTCACAAAACCTTATTATTGACCGGGGGGTGGCCTTACATAAAATGATCCGTTTGGTCACTTTTGCCACTAACGGGGGAGGGTATCTGAATTTTATGGGCAACGAGTTTGGCCATCCGGAGTGGATCGACTTTCCTCGTGAAGGGAATAACTGGTCCTATAAATATGCGCGCCGCCAGTGGAAGTTGGCAGATCATCAGGAGCTACGATACCACTACCTGGCCGATTTCGACCGCACCATGCTGCAACTGCAGGCTCAAACCGCTTTTCTGGACGAGCTTTGGTGCAATAAAATTCATGATAACCAAGGCGATCAGATTTTGGCCTTTCAAAGGGGGCTACTGCTGTTCGTATTTAATTTCAATCCCGATCGTTCATTTACCGACTACGGTATCCGGGTTGCTCCGGGGAAATACCATCTGGTTTTATGCTCGGATGCTTTGGAATTTGGAGGTTTTGGGAATGTTGATCCGAATAGCACCTATTACCCGCATCGAATAGGCGGTGTATCCGGCGATAACTGGCTTAGACTCTATCTGCCTGCACGTTCGGCACTGGTTTTGGAGCGGGTGCCACCTCATTCCGTGTATGAAGAATGATATTTGAAGGGGGGAATTTTATCCAAGAGCTACCAGAAACGAAATAATTTTACGGAATTGTTTGAAGTTCAATATAAATTAGTATTTTTGCACTCCCAAGTTTTAGAAGATTTAAAAAATAAATACATTCGATGTACGCAATAGTTGACATAGCTGGACAACAGTACAAAGTAGAAAAAGACCAGAAGGTTTTTGTAAATCGTCTTGAAGGCGAAGAAGGCAGTAAAGTAAGCTTCGATCAGGTGTATCTGATTGATGACAACGGAAAAGTACAAGTGGGAAGCCCGCTGGTAAAAGATACCGTTGTGTCAGCCAGTATCGTATCGCATCTGAAGGGAGATACCGTACAAGTATTTCACAAAAAACGCAGAAAAAGCTATCAAAAGCACAATGGACACCGTCAGGCACTTACCGAAATTCTGATTGAAGCTATTGGTGAGCAAAAGGCTGCTGCGAAAAAAGCGGCTCCTAAAGCTAAGAAAGCTCGAGAAGCCGACGATCAAACTGCATCGGAATAGTACCGGCAATTGGTGCGAAGCAACATAGATTAGAAGAATAATACGAAAAAATAAAATAACATGGCACATAAGAAAGGAGCCGGTAGTTCACGTAATGGTCGCGAATCGGAAAGTAAACGACTTGGAGTAAAAGTCTACGGAGGTCAAACTGCAAAAGCAGGAAACATCCTGGTACGTCAACGTGGAACCCAGCATAATCCAGGAGCTAATGTTGGAATTGGCAAAGACCACACCCTGTTTGCCCTTGTGAGCGGTACGGTAGAGTTTAAAAAGAGAAGAGATAATAAGTCTTTTGTTTCTGTAATTCCCGCTGCAGAATAGAAACTTAGCATTACGAAATAAATCTCCTGTATAGTTCACTGCGTGTACTTACAGGAGATTTTCTTTATACAGAACATCAGAAACCTATGCTTACCATACATACCATTCGTGAGAACAGTCAGGAGGTCATTGACCGGTTGAAAGTAAAGAATTTCGATGCTACCGAACTAGTGTCGCGGATAACGATCATGGATCGGGAACGTCGCGATTTGCAAAACGAGGCCAACTCCGCGGAGAACGAGATGAATACCTTGTCGAAAAGCATTGGGTTGTTGTTCAAAGAGGGAAAACAGGATGAGGCCAATGCAGCTCGCGAAAGAACCAGTTCGCTAAAGGAGCGCATTAAAGAGTTAAATGCCCAGCTTGCCACTAAGGAGCAAGGTTTAAATGAGTTGATTGTTTTGTTGCCCAATTTGCCTCACGCATCGGTGCCGGTGGGCAAAAGTGCTGCCGATAATAAAGAAATCCGTAGCGGCGGGGTATGCCGGGATCTGGGATCGGAAGCTTTGCCTCATTGGGAATTGGCCGATAAGTACAAAATTATCGATTTTGAGTTAGGTGTTAAGATAACCGGAGCAGGTTTTCCAGTATATAGGGGCAAAGGCGCCCGGTTACAACGTGCATTGATCAACTTCTTTCTCGACGAAAATCAGAAGGCCGGATACGAAGAAGTGTTGCCACCTTTGGTGGTGAATCAGGATTCGGGGTATGGTACCGGACAGCTGCCCGATAAGGAAGGTCAGATGTACCATGTTACTGAAGATAATTTCTACTTGATACCAACCGCCGAAGTGCCGGTAACCAACATATACCGCGATGTTATCCTCCAGGATGAAGATTTTCCGGTAAAAAACACGGCCTATACCCCCTGTTTTCGTCGTGAGGCAGGTTCCTACGGTAAGGATGTGCGCGGGTTAAATCGTTTGCATCAATTCGATAAAGTGGAGATAGTTCAGATTGAACATCCCAACAGGTCGTACCAGACCCTGGAGCAAATGGTGGATCATGTAGAGAAACTGCTGATAAAGCTCGAGTTACCCTACCGAATTGTGCAATTGTGTGGTGGGGATATGAGCTTTACCTCGGCATTGACCTATGATTTTGAAGTGTACTCGGCAGCGCAGAAACGTTGGTTGGAGGTGAGTTCGGTTTCCAACTTTGAATCGTTTCAGGCCAACCGCTTGAAGTTGCGCTATCGGGATAAAGAAACCAAGAAGACCCTGCTTGCCCATACCCTCAATGGTAGTTCCCTGGCATTGCCCCGAATTGTGGCTGCCCTGCTGGAAAATAATCAGACCGGAGCCGGTATTGCTATTCCAAAGGTACTTCAGGAGTATACCGGTTTTGCAATAATTGATTAGCTGGTACTGATTCTAATCTACTACCTTGTAGGCAAGTTCACGTATACGTGCGTCAACCTTCAGATGGTGCGAAAGGGTATTTCCGGTGTGCATTTCGAACTTGATAGTGCCATCGCGGATAATAAAATTGATGCAGGAGCCATTTGCCAGTTGACCTTCCATTTCGGTGATCAGAAGGGTAGGTTTGTCGCTTATTTTTTGAACTACATCGGGCATAAAACGCGTTTGCCAGTGTCCAAGAAAAAGCATATGACACGGCTTAATTTCTTCTGCAGTATTGATGTTTTCCACCACAATATTTTGAGCACCCACTTTCTTTCCCGCCGTGATCCTTACCAATTCATCGTAAACACTGCGATGACCCACCACCTGAATTAGAAAATCACCGGTTTTAGACGATTCGGGCCAATCGAAAAACTTCGTGAAGTTGTACAGGAATAAGCCTATATATTTTTCTTCCTGAGCCTGTAAGGAGCCCAACAGACAGAAAAATGACAGAACCCATAGTAGTAGTAGTTTCGGCATAGATTACTGTTCAATTGCAAATTTGACATCTTCAGACTGCGTGTTGCCTAATACATCAATGGCCCGAATGGTAATGGAATAGTTGTTTGGGAGCAAACCTTTGATCGGGTTTTCCGTTTTCACTGCACCACCGTTGATGGTGTACTCGATACGTTCCCCTCCCGAGCGGGCATCGGTGGCAGCAATGTATATCATGGCATTGGTAGGATAGATGGTGTAGTCTTCGTCGCGCACTTTTTTGGTACCGATAGGGTCTACACTGAAGTGGTAATGTACTTTAGGCCCTTCATTGTCTACGTACAATTTGAGTTCTTTTTCTCCTTCCAGGTTATTTACCTGATCACGGGCTGTATATCGGATGGTATGTAATCCGGAACCTTCAACAACAAATGGGGAGTTGTACTTAACAGAGGGCTGATTATCCAGGGTATAGGTAATTTCTTTAATGCCCGACGATTCATCGGTAGCGCTTAACTGCAGGCTTGTCTTAGACGAAACGAACAGGGTATCACGTGAGGTGAACTGGGGATTTCCAATGTGCAGGTTGCTGTTGGGCGGTGTGGGGTCGCAGAAGAAAGCCTGTAGTGCAGCATTGGATGAATTACCCACATAATCAGCTGCCTGAACCCGAATGTAGTGCAAACCTTTTTTGTCGAGCGAGAAGGGCGCCTTGTAGAGTTGGTCTACGGTACTGGTATTGATGCTGTAGTGGATGGTATTTACCCCCGATTTGGCATCATCGGCCGTAATTTTAAATTGTGCTGAGGTGGATACATAGTTGTACTGCCCCTGATAGCTATCATTCATCACTTCCAGTTTTACCTCGGGCGGCTCACGGTCCACATAGAACTCAAAATTGAGATTGTTTTCTTCCCCTACCTTCATGCCATCATCGCCTCCAATTTTCTGCATGTTTTCTTTGTTGCCTAATTGATCGATCGCGTAATAGCTGATTACCGATTTGTCATCGGCTAAAACTTTAACGGGAATAGGGCCTGTATATAGTTTGGGCGAACCTTCATTAATCTGATAATAAATGGCTTTTACGCCGGAAAGTTGATCTTCGCTGGTGAGTTTAATGGTTGCGTTAACCGAAACGTATTGCTCGTTGGTATTGCCCAGAATCTCATAGTTGGTTTTGGGAGGGGTGTTGTCCACGTAAAAGGTTTCGTCCTGTTCAGCTTCCAGGTTGCCTACCTTGTCGGTGGCTTGGTATTTCAATTGGTTTTCTCCCTCGTTAAAACGGGTAAGCGGGCTGGAATAGTCGGCATAGGGAGATCCGTTCAGGCTGTATTGCAGGCGTGCAATTCCGGAAACCGCATCGTGGCTGGTGAGCTCAATTTCCAACGCGCTGGAATAGTATTTTTTGCCCTCAATGGTCTTGGTGGCTGCCTTTTGGAAAGCGGCTTTGGAAACGGGTGCAAGACCATCGGCATAGAGTTCGAAGATGACGTCCTGCAAGGGGTAAATGGTCTTTTTGGTTGCTGTATCCACCGCCGAAGGCGATCGGAAGGTGTTGTATCCTTCGGTATCCAGATACATGGGATTGGAGTACCTGGCGGAGGAATCGCTGAACAGTCTGAATTTTTTTGAATTGGCATCTGGGGAGGTGGAGATCCATAGGTAGATTCCTGCTTCCTTTTGAATATAAATTTTATGGTCGTCCGATTGGTATACTCCTTTGTTCGAGGGTTGGGAAAGGAGGGCAAGTGCTCCTGCCAGGGAAACCACCAGGAATGCAAGAATTCTTTTCATGTAGAACGAATATTAAATGGAAACTCAATATAGTAAAAAAAACGCACAGTATCAGCATGAGAAATGTCATTCAATTTCTGTAGGATGAGGGATGCAGGAATGGCTTCAAGAGGCTAACCTTCATGGCATTGACTGCTTGCTGGCGGGATATCGGTATACGATGTTTTCGCTTTCAGGTTAGGGGAGGGAAAGGAAAATCTTATATTTGTGCCAAAATTCAGATTCATGGCAGAAAAAAAATTCTTACAAGATATTCTCAGCGACTTTCAGGGTAAAACGATCCTTATTGTGGGAGATGTGATGGTGGATGAATACCTCTGGGGCGATGTGAGCCGGATTTCGCCGGAAGCTCCGGTACCGGTGGTTTCCTGTACAGCACGGGAGCATCGCATGGGAGGCGCGGCCAACGTAGCGATCAATATCAAAGCTTTGGGGGCTTCTCCTATAATGTGTTCGGTAATTGGTGAGGATGCCATTGGGGCAATTTACCGCGGGTTATTGCAGGAATGGGGAATGACCGATGAGGGGATTGTACAGAGTGCTTTGCGGCCTACCACGGTTAAAACCCGGGTTATTGGGAACCATCAGCATTTACTTCGGGTCGATCAGGAGATCACCCATTTTCTGGATGCAAATCTGGAATCGCTTCTCATGGATCGGGTTCGACAAATTGTGAATAGGCAACCCATCGATGCCATTATTTTTCAGGATTACGACAAAGGGGTTTTAACCCCGGGGCTGATAAACGGTGTTTCTGATTTAGCCAGGGAAAAGAAGATCCCAACATTGGTGGATCCGAAGAAGAGAAGCTTTTTAGCGTATAAAGGGGTCAGTCTTTTTAAGCCCAACTTTAAGGAATTTGTGGAGGGTTTGAATCTGGATCTGAAGAAGAGCGACTCGGAAGGAATCTTTAGAGCCGCACAAAAAGAACTGCATACTAAAAACCAGATTGAAATTGTGATGATTACCCTTTCGGAACAGGGGGTTTTTGTGAGCACCGGAAACGAGTATAAAATATTACCTGCCGAAAGACGTGATATTGCTGATGTTTCCGGGGCGGGCGATACGGTGATATCCGTAACCGCTTTGTGCCTGGCAAGTGGCATGGGTCCTTTTAGAACCGCACTGTTGGCGAATATAGCCGGAGGTCTGGTGTGCGAGAAAATAGGAGTGGTTCCTATTACGGCTGAGATGTTTCTCAACGATCGTAGAAATCCTTCGCTTACCGTAGCGTGACGTTACAAGGAGTTGAGCTTAACTTCGGCTTGTAAATGGCGGATACGTTCTTCTATTTCCTGCATATCTTTCCACAGGGAACTGGTATCGGCACCTTCTCGTTCGAGCTCCCGGATAAACTCCAAATTGCGTTTTAAATACCGCTGGTATTCGCCAATTATCGAGAAGATCTTTGGTTTGTTTTCCTCTAGTGATCTCATACGTATTACTTGAAATGAAACGGAGTTTCAAGAATGTTTCTGTAAATACGTAAGAATGATTTTTTCGTTCGGTTTTTTGCTAAAAATGGAGGTCTCTCTCCATACATCATGTTCTGAAAATATGGTGAAAGTTCCATGGAAATGCCGCCTGGTACAAGAAAGGGGAGGCAAAATTTCTACATGAGACAGGCTTGTCCAAAGGTTGGATCGGGCGATTAAGATGGTTGTACCGTGTCCGGTTCAACACTAAAATAGCCCACAACATCACGTAACTCAGCGGCCTGAGTAGCCATTTCTTCGGCATTGGTAGCTAACTCTTCCGATGCACTGGCGTTTTGCTGTGTGATGCTATCCAGTTGTTGAATGGAAAGGGTAATCTGGGTGATTCCGGTGTTTTGCTCGGACGACGATGAGGAGATTTCTTGAACCAGCGTGGTGGTTTTCTGAATCTGAGGAAGCAATTTTTCCAGCAGATCCGATGTTTTTTGACTAATGGAAAGGCTGCTAGTTGAGAGCACTCCAATTTCTTCGGCTGCGATCTTACTTTTTTCGGCCAGTTTGCGCACCTCGGCAGCTACTACGGCAAAACCCTTTCCATGTTCGCCGGCCCGGGCGGCTTCGATTGCTGCATTAAGTGCAAGCAGGTTAGTTTGGAAAGCGATGTCGTTAATGATGGTAATTTTTTCAGAGATATTTTTTACCGAATCGAAGCTTTCTTCAGCCGATTTTTTCATGGTCTGGAGGGTATTTGAGGCATTGGTTGCAATGGCTTCGGTTTCGGCTGCGTTGGCTGCGTTTTGGTGAATGTTTGAACTGATTTGTTCAATCGTACTGGAAACCTGTTCGGTGGTGGATGCCTGCTCTGAACTACCCTGAGAAAGCATTTGAGAACTGGCACTTAATTGAGCGCTGGAGGAAGCAATATGGGTAGCTCCGTCGATAATTCTTGAAATGATGCGAGTGAGTTGATTCTGTAAAGACTGAACGGATTCTTGCAGGGTCACAATTTCATTTTTTCCCGAGATTTTAATACCTCGCTGAGACAGGTTGCCGTCAGCCAGGTTTTGGATAAAACTTACGGTGCTGGACAGAGGCTGGGTGATGCTTCGGGTGAGAAGTGTGGCGCTTGCCACAATAAAAAGGAGTATGAAGATACCACTCAGCAGTATGGTGATTCGGATTCGGTTACTCAGGGTTATACTTTCGAGGTAGGCTTTTTCGGCTTCTTCCAGACTAACCCCTGTGAATACATCCATGGCATCGCGCATAAGTTCGAAGGTGTTGGTGTACTCCTGGTAGTAGCTGCGCTGGGCTTCTGCAAAATTGTTATCCTGAATTAGCGCAATAATGTTTTCGGAGTACCTGACCAGTTGTTCGTAATGGCTGTTGAAGTTATTGCGTGTATCCAGGTTTTGGCTCATCCGGGATAAATCTGACTGGTTTTCGAAGGCGGTGAAACGTTCCTTAACTTGCAGGTAATTTTCTCGCACACTGCCTATTTTGCTTTCAATAACCGCTGTGTTTTCCCTGTAAGAGTCCGAAAGTGCATGACTTATTGCCAGGCTGGATTGATACGCATCCCGGTCGGCTTCAATCAGATAATCGATACTAAGCAGGTGCTCGTGATAAATACGATCAATACAGGTTTTAACCTGGTTCAGATGGGATATGTTAAGGGCAAAGCTGCCCATCAGGATAAGAACAATTAAGGTAAAAACCAGCAACAGCCGGTTGCCGATTTTTAAATGGTCAAAAATTTTCATGATTAGTTTGTTACGGTATTTCTCCTTACAAGTTAAAGAGAACCGATTGCCAAAAACAACCGGTTAGTGGTGATATAAATCATATGAATGGATTGACTTAGCTTGCTTTCAACATATCTTTGTTTTGCAGTCGATGGATTTTATGACAAGATATTTTTCTTATGATGAGCCGGTTTTTCGTCCACCCGCCGAAGCATATTCTGCTATTGTTCAGGTAACGCTTGGATGCTCGTGGAATGCCTGCGCTTTTTGCGAAATGTATCGAGCCAAGCGGTTTCGGGTGCGTTCGTTGGATGCGATACGGCACGATGTGCAAATCTTAGCCTGGCACAGGCCGGATGCCCGCAAGGTATTCCTGGCCGATGGGAATGCTATGGTGTTGTCTGCAAATCAGTTGATACAGGTTCTTCATGAAATTGAACGGCAGTTTGGACGGATACAACGGGTGTCGTCGTATGCCCTGCCGCGGGATATTCTGTCGAAATCGGAGGGTGAATTAAAAGCCCTTCGCAAGGCCGGGCTTAAACTCCTGTATGTGGGCATTGAAACGGGCGATGATGCCTTGTTACGGTATATCAACAAGGGCGAAACCCGGCAAAGTACGATCGATGGCTTACTCAAAGCCCATGCGGCCGGCATCGATACTTCGGTTATGATTATCAACGGACTGGGAGGTAAGCTCTACAGCGAGCAGCATGCCTTGCATTCCGCAGCGGTTATCAACCAGACTGCTCCCCGGTTCTTATCCACCTTAACCCTGGGTTTACCTTTTGGAGCCGATGTGTACCAGAAGCGGTTTGAAGGCTCCTATGTGCCTCTTGCTCCATTGGAACTATGGGATGAGCTGGCCTTGTTCCTGCAACCTATCCAAGTGCCAGGGACTATTTTCAGGAGCGATCATGCTTCCAATTCCCTGATATTGAAAGGAACCCTGTGTCGGGATAAGGAGAAGTTGCTTGCTGACATTGCTGCTGCTAAACGTTTTGTTCGCTCAGGGAGTTGATTGGATGGACAACCTTTTCCGGGCAGGGCGGTTGGTCGCATGAATCCTGCAGAAGATACTGTAATTTCAGGTTCGATGAATCCGGAGGGAGCCAGGCATAAAGAGAACTATATTTTTAAGATTGGGGGAACAACCGGATTGAGGGAACGTGATGTCAGCATGAGATTAGCGGTATATTTTTCGGGGATCTTCAACCGGGTCGATGGTTCGTCCACATTAACCACCGGGAGTCGGTGGATTTCGGAAGTTTCAATGCTGATAAAGCCGAATTCATCGATCACCTTGCCGCGTATCAGGTAGCATCCCGGTCCGCGAAGCGGATAGCGGGCGGCGACCTCGGGAAACTGTACGGTATCGATCCATCGGCCCTCAAAATCCACAAACACTCCGAAACTCATCATTTTTTTGGTGCTGGTGCGTGTGTGTTTAACATGGATATAGTATCCAACGATTTCCACCGGTTTGCCCAGGTGCGATGACAGGTCGCGGGCCAGGGTGGTTGGCAGGGGTCTGTTTTCGAGCATTTCGAACGGCGAACAGCTTACCGGGAAACCCAGGAGCTCAATTTCGTCGTAGGCATCCTCCAGGGGGTGGTGATAGAGTTCCGGGATTTGGAATTCTTTTACCCGTTGCTCAAAAAGCGTGCGCTCCGGCATCGATTTTTTCGATTTGGAGAGCAGGAAATGGGCATTCCAAAGCAGTTCTTTTTTGGGGCGTCCGGTGAAGTTAAAAGCCCCTGCCCGTATCAGAATACTTACCTGTTCCAACGTGACCTGTGTGCGTTTCAGGAAGTTCTGCAAGTCCTTAAAACAGCCTCCCCGGAAACGTTCGGTCAGTAGCAATTGAATGGTGGACTGGTCGAGGCTTTTTAACTGATCCAGCCCCAGGTAGATGGTGGTGCCCAGGATACGGGCTGTATTTTCGCTTTGATTGATGCAGGGAGGAAGTACGCGGGCACCATGCATGCGAGCCTCATGTACGTACAACTCGGTGCGGTAAAAACCGCCGCCATTGTTGATAGTTGCCACCATATATTCCAGGGGGAAGTGGGCTTTGAGAAACAGTGCCTGGTAGCTTTCAACCGCATAGGAGGCCGAGTGGCCTTTGGAGAAAGCGTAATTAGCAAAACTTTCGATCTGTTCCCAGATTTGCTGTACCTGCGAAAGTGGGTAGTTACGCTGAGCGCAGTTGCTGTAGAACTGGTTTTGGATACTGCTGAATTCGACCCGTTTTTTGAATTTCCACGACATGCCCCGGCGCAGAATATCGGCCTCCGCCAGGGTGAGCCCGGCGTATTGGTGGGCTACTTTAAGAACGTCTTCCTGGTAAACCATTACCCCATACGTTTCGGCCAGCAGCTCATACAATTCCGGAGTTTCCTGGCGAGCTGCTTCGCGGCGTTTGGTGTCGCGATAGCGGAGGATGTATTCGCGCATCATGCCGCTTTTGGCTACGCCGGGCCGAATGATGGAGCTGGCGGCTACCAGGCGCAGGTAATCATCGGCTTCGAGTTTGGTTAGCAGCATGCGCATGGCCGGCGATTCAACGTAGAAGCAGCCCACGGTGGCTCCTGTCTTCAGAATGTCTTTTACCCGGGCATCCTGTTTGAAGCGTTTGATGTCGTGGATGTCGATGGGTATTCCGGCATTTTCCTTTACCAGATGAACGGCATCTTCAATTTTGCTCAGGCCGCGTTGCCCTAAAATGTCGAATTTGGCGAAACCCATATCCTCGGCTTCCAACATGCTGAAGTGGAGGGTGGGAAATCCTTTGGGGGGCAAGATGGTGGCGGTGTAGGTGCTAATGGGGGCTTCGGAAATGACAATGCCGCTGGAGTGTACGCTCAGGTGGCTGGGAAAATCGTGGATGAGCCGGCTGTATTGTATAACCAGCCGACAGATGTCGTCGAGGTGGTTAAACTCGCGCAGGGACTGCAGTCGTTCAATTTCGAGAGGGGGAAGCCCCAGGGCTTTGCCCAGTTCCCGAATCATGGATCGAAACTGAAAGGTAATGTAAGTGCCTACCAGGGCCGTGTGGTTCCATCCGTAACGGTCGAAGAGATAACGGGTCATGTGGTCGCGATCTCGCGATGCAAAGTCGATATCGAAGTCGGGGGGGCTGTTGCGCGAGGGGTTAATGAAGCGCTCGAAGTACAAATCGAGTTCAATGGGGTCTACATCGGTAATGCGAAGCAGGTAAGCAGCCAGGCTGTTGGCGCCGCTACCACGTCCTACGTAGTAGCAACCCTGGTTGCGGGCGTATTTTACCAGATCCCAGTTGATGAGGAAGTAGGAACAAAAATTCATCTGCCGGATTACCCGCAGTTCCATATCCAAACGATCCAATACGTTCCGGGGGGCAGTGCCATAGCGGTACGGAAGTCCCTGGTGGCACAGTTGTGTCAGGAGTTCGAAATCGTTATCGGGCGAGCTGGTAAAGTTGCGTTTATTTTTGGAGGTATTAAAGTTGAAATCGATCGAACAGGCATCCTCCAGAGCGAGGGTGTTGGAAATAATATCGGGGTACTCGCGAAAAAGATCCAACAGGGTGTCGCGGGGCAGCATAATTTCGTCCGGCTGCGCTTCTTCGCTTTTGGGAAGCCGGCTAAGCAGGGTGTTGTTATCGATGGTGCGTAAAAGGCGGTGTACATTGAAATCGCGTTTGTGGCGAAAGGTTACCGGTTGGAGTATCACCAGTTTATGGCGAAGGGAACGCAGTTGGGGTGAAATCAGCCGGTTGATTTCCGAAGGACGGATGCCAATGAACTCATTTTCTGTCAGAACCAGGGAGGAGGGGGCGTTGCTTAGCGGGTAAATAACGAAGGCATGCGAAAATTGAGGTGCACGCCGGGGGATATGGGTACCGGAGTGCAGATGGAAGCTAAGGTGCTCGTTCAGTTCGCGGAAGCCTTCGTTGTTTCGGGCCAGGCCCACATAGTGAGGAGTGGCTCCATTGCGAAAATCGATACCGGTCAGGGGTTTCAGGTTTTGTTGAGTGCATTTCCGGATAAAATCGATGCAGGCCGATGTGCTGTTAATATCCGTAACCGCCAGGGTGGTGTACCGGTTTTTGGCGGCTTCTTCCAGCAGATGGTCGATGGAGAGCGTGCCAAACTTATAGCTAAAATAGGTGTGGCAATTGAGTAGCATTACAGTCGACGGTGTGCGGGAGGTGTTGGAGGCTGTCCGTTGAAGGGGTTGCTCACCTGGCCAACCCCGGTGGTGCCCATGGTGGCTACGCGTTTTATGGCATTTTGCCCAAATCGGTTACGAATGTAATCCATGGCCTGGTAGAGGCGGATCATTTCCGAGTGGTCTTCGAAAAGGCTCATTTGGTAGCTGCCCGAAACCAGGTGGCTGTAGCGAACGCCGATCAGGCGGATCAGTACCCGTTTGTCCCAAAGTTGCTGAAAGAGTTCCAGTACGGTGCTTATCAGGGTATGGTCGAGCGAGGTGTAGGGGATGCGTTTTTGCCGGGTGCGGGTGTCGAAGTCGGAATAGCGGATGGTAACCGTAACGCAGGAGGTTAGCTTGTTTCCGTTGCGCAGGTAGAAGGCCAGTTTCTCGGCCATGGTTAGCAGAATGCTTTTTAGTTGAACCGGATCCATGGTGTCGCGTTCGAAAGTAAGGGACGAGGAAATGGATTTTCGTTCGTGGTAGGGAATTACCGGAGTATTGTCGATGCCCTGGGCTTTTTTCCAAAGCACCACGCCGTTTTTGCCCATAACCCGCTCCATGAGTTCCATGGGCATTTCCTGTATGGTGTGTATGTATCGCACGCCCATGCTCAGGAGCATTTTGTTGGTTTGGTCGCCCACCATGGGTATTTTTTTTACCGGCAGCGGAGCCAGAAAAGTTTTCTCGGTTCCCCGGGGGATGTTAATGTGGTTGTTGGGTTTGATTTCGCCGGTGCCTATTTTGGATACCGTTTTGTTGGCCGACAAGCCAAAGGATATGGGCAGTCCGGTTTCCCGGATGATGCGGGAGCGTAATTCCTGAGCCCATTGGTAACATCCAAAGAAGCGGTCCATGCCGCTAATGTCGATATAAAACTCATCGATGGACGACTTTTCGTACAAGGGGGCTTGTTCCCGGATGATGTCAGTAATGTCGTTGGAGTATTTGCTGTATATGGCACTGTTTCCTTGTATTACAATGGCTTCGGGGCAGAGTTGTCGCGCCAGTTTCATGGGCATGGCCGAGTAGATGCCGTAGGCTCGGGCTTCGTAGCTGCAAGCCGCTACCACGCCGCGGTTGCCGGTGCCGCCTACCAGCACCGGTTTGTTGTTTAGCCGGGAGTCGAGCAGGCGCTCGCAGGAGACGAAAAATGTATCCAGGTCAATATGAACAATTGCTTTATCCATGCCGTCATCCTCTTTCTTTCGTGGTTCACAGCCTGTGGGGTTATATTCCCGGAATAATGGAAATAACTGTACCCTGTATTTTAAAATCGCGGGCCAGGATAATAGGCAGGTGTGCTTTGTTCTCCGAACGGGGGAGCAGTACAACATTGTCGGCATTGATACGCAGTTCCTTTACCGTGGCTTCGTCGTCGATAAGGGCAACCACCAAGTCGCCGGTAAGGGCGGAGTCCTGCTGCCGGATCAGCAGCAGGTCGCCGTCGTTGATGCCCTTCAGGTTCATAGAGTCGCCCCGGGCACGCAGGAAAAAGTACTTTCCGGGTTGTTTGGCCAGTTTTACGGACACCGGAAGCAGGGCTTCAATATTTTCTTCGGCCAGCAGGGGCGATCCGCAGGCAATGGATCCCAGCAGCGGAACCCGGATGGTTTGTTCGTTGTTGGTGAGCCGGGCTTCCAGATGGGTTTCCAGGAGCTGTATGCTTCCGTCGGGTTTTTTGGTCAGTATTTCTTTGTCGAGTAATTGTTGCAGAAGAACTGATACCGAGCGGGGCGATTTGTAGTTCAGCTCGCGCATGAGCTCGCGGACACTTGGTGTGCGGCCGTTCTTCATCAGGAAGCTTCGCATAACTTCCAGAGCAGCCAGTTCTTTATTTGAAATAGTAGAAAGCATACACAAAGATACATAAAGCATACACAATATACAAAAAAACATACAGCAATTTCGTTGTAAATTGACAGCGTGACAGATAGCTTGTATGTGTGTTGGTTCTATTCCGGGTTGGCCGGGGTGCTTCCAGTATTCCCGGGGCTATCCTTCGGGTGGAAGTAGTGGAGTACCTTATAGCCGTTATAACTGGTGGTATGCAGGGAGTCGAAACGGGTTTCCAGGGTGCTTTTGATCGTGCCTTTGGGGTCGGTTAAATCCAGCCATCCGTCAACGAGCAGGGCATTGGGTGCCTTGGAAAGCACAGCGGAATCGATATTGCTGCCGTTGTAAATGGGGTAAATATGGTCTTGCTGCAGGAGGGAGTCGATGTGTTCGAAATGGCTGAAAGCCGTACGGTTGAGGTAGTAGGCGATGTTTAATTTAACCCAGGCCGGTGCAATGTATACAGGGGTTTCCGGCTGGCGCAGACTGTCGACTTCGGCGGCAACCTGCGAGGGGAAGCGCTGGGGATTGTAGTTCAGATCGGCATGTTTTTGCATTTGCCAGATCAGGGCAAGCCCCAGCACTACGGCAATGCCATTGCGGTTCAGTGCGATGTGGTAAACGGCAACGGCCAGGCATAGATAGTATCCCGGAGTAATGTAGATCAGGTAATTATCCAGGAACATGGGAATTTTGAACGAAATGAAGAACATGAAGAGATAGGGCAATACAAACCAGCCTAGGATAATGGTGTCGGAGGCTTTGATGCGTGGTCGTTTTAGCAGGAAGATAAGGAGACCCAGAGCTAAAATGGAGAGGAAGAAGCGGGCATTTTCAGGGCCGTTGCTAAACATCCACATTTCCTGATAAATACGGATCCATTCCGGGGGAGCAACCCAGGTGCCTTGGCTCGACGAACTGATGAACCGGGTAATGAAAATGTACAGGTAGGGTGAGTAGAACAGCGAGAAGATGATGGTAGCCCAAAGGTGGAGTCTGAAAATATTTTTTCGTATTCCGGGAACGGTAAGAGTAAAGAACAGCTGGAGCAGGATAATGAAGAATCCAAAGAAATGGGAATAAGCCAGGAGTAAGTTGGAGATAATAAGCCCCCGTTGAGCTGCGGTTTTCTGATCTTTGGTGATCAGTGCCATGTAGTAATACATGGAGGCGGAGGCCAGCAAAACAAACAGGGAATATACCCGGGTATTGTGGGCATGTAAGATATTCAGATTGGAGAAAGTATACACTAGCGATGCCGTAAGGGCAATTATACGGTTGTAATTCAAACGCCCCGTTTTGTAGATGTAGCTAACCGCCAGCGAACTAAATATAACGGGTAGTGCACGCACAGCGGCGGGTCCGATGCCAAAGAGCCGAATCCAAAAATGGAGCAGGAGGAAAAACAGGGGCGGGTTATTTTCGTTGCGGAGCATCTCAAACAAATCGTGCATGTTGGACTGGGCATAGAAAATGGTAAAAGGCTCGTCGATACAGATATCGGAGCTGCGGATGTACAGGATTTTTAACAGCAGGTTGAGCAGGAGCAACGACAGGATGAGAATCCGATCCAGGGTGAAATAGCGTTTCATAACCGCAGGGATTATTGAATTATTATCGGGGTTGGAACAAATATACTTCAGCGGAAGGCTTGTGCAAAAGACCAGGGGTATATTTTGCATATTTCGGCTAAATATTAATTTGAGGTGCTGGAGAAGTATTGCTTACTTTGGAGCATGGAATCACCTGAATTAATAAAAAGCCTGCTAAGTGTATTTTTCCCTGAGGACATTACCCAGCATTTTGAGATCAGCTCAGTAGATGAAAAGA